>JALAHE010000086.1 GCA_022712075.1 Galactobacter sp. | reverse complement strand
GGGCCCCCTGGGGGGCCCTGCGCGCCGTCGAGCCGTGCAAGCGAGTACTACTCGACGCTCGGCGACTGGTTGTAGCCGGCCGCGCGCTCCTGCCCCGAGAGCTCCGCGATGGCATCGACGATCTCGTCGGTGACCTTGCGGCGCATCGGGAGCGGGTGCTTGGCGCCCGGGTGCTCGAAGTGCAGCGGCTCGCCGAGGTGCATCGTGAAGCGGTGCAGGCGGATCCGGTTTGAACCCGCCGGCTGCAGCTTGTCGGTGCCGATGAGGCCCACCGGAACCACGGGCACGCCCGTCGTGAGCGCGAGCCAGCCCACGCCCGTGCGGCCGCGGTACAGCAGGCCGTCGCGCGAGCGCGTGCCCTCGGGGTAGATGCCGACGCCGTCGCCCTTGTCGAGAATCTCGACGAGCTGATCGAGGGCCGCCACGGAGGCAGCCTGCTCGCCGCGCTGCACGGGGATGGACCCCACGCCCGTGAAGAATGCCTTCATGAAGCGCCCCTTGATGCCGGGCGTCGTGAAGTACTCGGCCTTGGCAAAGAAGCTCACCTTGCGGGGCATGAGGGCCTGGATGATCACCGAGTCGAAGAACGAGAGGTGATTGGAGGCGACAACAAAGCCGCCCTCCTTCGGCACGTTTTCAAGGCCGGTCACCGTGGGCCGCAGCACCGTCTTGATCAGGGTGGCCGCGACGGCCTTGAGCGGATCGATTCTCATGCTTCCTCCGTCAGGAGCAGGGCGCCGAGCAGCTGCTGAGGTTCGGCGATCTCCGCGTCCGCGCCGGCCGTGGCCAGCTCGTCCGCGGGGGCGAAACCCCATCCTGCACCGAGCGACCGCGCGCCGGTGGCCTTGGCGGCCAAAATGTCGAAACGGCGATCCCCCACCATGGTGCACTCGGACGGTTCGACGTTGAGCGTCGAGGCCGCCTCGCGCAGCAGGTGGTCCTTGGCCCCGCCGGGGGCCGGAGCCGCGGTCTCGTCGGCGCTCGTGCCGACGATGACGTCGAAGCTCTCAACGAGGCCGTGATGGGCCAGCAGCGTCTTCGCGAGCGGGGTGGGCTTCGAGGTCACGACCGCGAGGGCCACGCCCGCTCCCTTCAGCGCCGCCAGCGCGTCGCGGATGCCCGGGTACACGACGGACAGGGCGATGCCCTGCTCGCGATACCAGGCCCGGTAATCGCGTACGACGGCCGGGATGGACGCGGCTGGCACGCCGGCGAGCTCCTCGAGCCCGATCGCGAGCGGGGGGCCAACGAGATCGTCGAGAATCTCGGGGGCCGGAACGGGCAGGCCGTTGGACTTGAGCCCGTGTTCGATCCCGCGCGTGATCCCGCCGGCCGGGTCGACAAGGGTGCCGTCCAGGTCGAAGAGAACGGCGCGCGGATACTGGCGG
Source organism: Galactobacter sp. (assembly GCA_022712075.1). Taxonomy (GTDB): domain Bacteria; phylum Actinomycetota; class Actinomycetes; order Actinomycetales; family Micrococcaceae; genus Galactobacter. Next base: position 11,402 of record JALAHE010000086.1, on the reverse strand, counting down.
GTACGGGGGATCACCACGGGTGGCATTCTGCCACCGGCATGCGCGCCGCCCAGTATCCATGCCTCATCGGGCATGGAGCCGTGTCGCGGCGGCGCGCGGCCGGGGGACGCTAGAGCAGCTCCGCGAGGAACGAGCCGGTGTGGCTCGCCTTCTCCTTCGCCACCACCTCCGGCGTGCCCTGCGCCACGATCGTGCCGCCGCCGGATCCGCCCTCTGGACCGAGGTCGATGATCCAGTCGGCGCTCTTGATGACGTCGAGGTTGTGCTCGATGACGACGACCGAGTTGCCCTTGTCGACGAGACCCTGAAGCACCAGCAGGAGCTTGCGGATGTCCTCGAAGTGCAGGCCGGTGGTGGGCTCGTCCAGGACGTAGATGGAGCGGCCGTTTGAACGTTTCTGCAACTCGGCCGCCAGCTTGACGCGCTGCGCCTCGCCGCCGGAGAGGGTAGTGGCCGGCTGGCCCAGGCGGACGTAGCCGAGGCCGACGTCGACGAGGGTTTCGAGGTGCCGCGCGATGGGGCGGAACGCCGCGAAGAACTCGGCTGCCTCCTCGATCGGCATCTCCAGCACCTCGGCGATGGTCTTGCCCTTGTACTTCACCTCGAGCGTCTCGCGGTTGTAGCGGGCTCCATGGCACACCTCGCACGGGACGTACACGTCGGGCAGGAAGTTCATCTCGATCTTGAGCGTGCCGTCGCCGGAGCAGGCCTCGCAGCGCCCGCCCTTGACGTTGAAGGAGAACCGGCCCGGCAGGTAACCGCGGACCTTTGCCTCCTGCGTCTGCGCGAACAGCTTGCGCACGTGAGCGAAGACGCCCGTGTACGTGGCCGGGTTGGAGCGCGGCGTGCGGCCGATCGGGCTCTGGTCGACGTGGATGACCTTGTCCAGGTGCTCCAGGCCCTCCACGCGGGTGTGGCGCCCGGCCACGAGCTTGGCGCGGTTGAGCTTGGTCGCCAGCACGCGGTAGAGGATGTCGTTGATCAGCGTGGACTTGCCCGAGCCAGACACGCCCGTCACGGCGGTGAGCGTGCCGAGCGGGATCTCCACCGAGACGTTCTTGAGGTTGTTCTCGCGCGCGCCCACGATCGCGAGCATGCGGTCGCCGTCCACGGGGCGGCGCTTCTTTGGCACCTCAATCTTGCGTCGGCCGGAGAGGTAGGCGCCGGTCACCGACTCCTTGTTCTTCTTCAGCTCCGCGAGCGAGCCGGAGTGCACGATGTTGCCGCCGTGCTCGCCGGCACCGGGGCCGACGTCGACGATCCAGTCGGCCTCAGCGATGGTGTCCTCGTCGTGCTCCACCACGATGAGCGTGTTGCCCAGGTCGCGCAGGTGGGTCAGCGTCTCGATGAGGCGGCGGTTGTCGCGCTGGTGGAGGCCGATGGAGGGCTCGTCGAGCACGTACAGCACGCCCACGAGGCCTGAGCCGATCTGGGTGGCCAGGCGGATGCGCTGGGCCTCGCCGCCGGAGAGGGTGGCGGAGGCGCGGGCCAGCGAGAGGTAGTCGAGGCCGACGTCCAACAGGAAGCGCAGGCGCGCGCGGATCTCCTTGAGGACCTCCGCCGCGATCTTCTCCTCGCGCGCCGAAAGCTCGAGGTGATCAACGAAGTCGAGGGATTCTCGCAGCGGCAGCTCGGAGACGTCCGCGATCGATTGGCCGCCCACCGTGACCGAGAGCGCCGCCGGGTTCAGGCGCGCGCCCTGGCAATCCGGGCACGGCACCTCGCGCATGTACTCCTCGTAGCGCTCGCGCGCGTTGTCGGACTCCGTCTCGACGTGCTTGCGCTCGATGTAGGAGACCACGCCCTCGAAGCCCGTGGAGTAGCGGCGCTCGCGGCCGAAGCGGTTGCGGTACTGGACCACGACCTTGTGGTCCTTGCCGTGCAGGATCGCCTTGCGCTGCGCGGCCGTGAGGTCCTGCCAGGGGGTCTCGATGTCGAAGCCGAGCTCCTCGCCCAGGCCGGCCAGGAGGCGCGTCCAGTACTCGGCCACGGACTTGCCGATCGACCACGGGGCGATGGCGCCGCCCTCGAGCGTGGCGCTCGGATCGGGGACCACGAGCTCCTCGTCCACCTCGAGGCGCACGCCGATGCCGGTGCACGTGGGGCAGGCGCCGAACGGGTTGTTGAAGGAGAAGGTGCGCGGCTCGATCTCGTCGAGGGCGAGCGGGTGCTCGTTGGGGCACGCGAGCTTCTCGGAGAACGTGCGCTCGCGCTCGGGGTCCTCCGCGTCGCGGTCAACAAACTCGATGAGCACACGGCCGTCGGCGAGGCCGAGCGCCGTCTCCACCGAGTCGGTGAGGCGCTGCTGCACGCCCTCCTTGATCGCGATGCGGTCGATGACCACCTCGATCGTGTGCTTAATCTGCTTGGCGAGTTTGGGGGCGTCGGCCAGCTGGATGGTCTCGCCGTCGACGCGGGCGCGCGAGTAGCCAGAGCCCTGGAGCTCCTTGAAGAGGTCGACGAATTCGCCCTTGCGGGCGCGGACCACAGGGGCGAGCACCTGCAGGCGCGTGCGCTCGGGGGACTCCATGAGGCGGTCCACGATCTGCTGCGGCGTCTGCTTGGTGATCGGCTCGCCACAGATGGGGCAATGGGGGTGCCCGATGCGCGCGTAGAGCAGGCGCAGGTAATCGTGGATCTCGGTAATGGTGCCGACCGTCGATCGCGGGTTCTTGGAGGTCGACTTCTGGTCGATCGACACCGCCGGGGACAGCCCCTCGATGAAGTCGACGTCCGGCTTGTCCACCTGACCGAGGAACTGGCGCGCGTACGCGGAGAGCGACTCGACGTAGCGCCGCTGGCCCTCCGCGAAGATCGTGTCGAAGGCCAGGGAGGATTTGCCGGAGCCCGAAAGGCCCGTGAACACGATCATCGCGTCGCGCGGCAAGTCCACGCTGACGTTCTTGAGATTGTGTTCCCTGGCCCCTTGCACCACGAGGCGCGTCAGGTCTGGGCGTGCGGGCACGGAGGATCGCGAAGTCGTCTTGGGCACGTGCGCGAGTCTAGTGCTCACCCCCGACAGGAACCGTCACGCAGCTCTCATCCAGCCAGGAGCGAACGCAACAGGAATCGATTGCGCACGCGAATGAGCCGACGCAGGTAGGGAACGAGTAGGACGGGTTCCACCACGGCGCCGGCCAGCGGGGAGGCAAGCTCGATCCGGTCGATCATGCGGGTGCCGCCGCCCGCCTCGAGGAAGAGGTGCTCGTGGCGGAACGCCCCGAAGGGCCCGCTGAGTTGCCGATCCACGAAGCGCCGGGGTTCCTCCAGCTCGCTGATGATCGAGGTCATGGTGAAGGGAACGCCGAAGTGCCAGGCGCGCCAGGTCACCGGCTCCCCCAGGCCGATCCTTCCGCTGGTCACGCCGGCGATCGCCCGCTCGCGGGAGAAGCGCATGGACCCGAGGTGCGCGTCGATGCTGAGCGAGGCATCGAACACCGCCTGCACGGGCACCGGCAGGTGGGTGGCGAGCTCGAAGTCGCGCACGGCGCCTACCGCCCCGCGAGCGCGGCCCGGACGAGCCCCAGCACGGCGTCGTCCTCCATGCCCGCCTCGTGGGCCAGCTGGGCCAGCCGTTCGACGGCGCCCAGCACCTTGGCGGAGACGCTCGCCCCGCGCCCGGTCACCACGGTGCCGTTGCGCCCGCGTGTCTCGACGAGGCCTGCCTCCTCGAGCTCCTTGTAGACCTTGGCCGCCGTGTTGGCGGCGAGGCCGAGCTGGGCAGCGAGGGCCCGGACGCTCGGCAGCTTCTCCCCCACCGCGATCTCGCCGGAGGCGATGCCCGCCGCGATGGCGCGACGCACCTGGCGGTACGGCGGCTCGCCGCCCTCGGCGGGGCTGAAGTCCTCGAGGATGCTCACGCTGGCTCCTTCGTGTTGCGCTGTGGGGTCTACCGTTGAGGGCATGAGTTCCCCCGAACAGATCTTCTCCGATCAAGCCGTCAGCGTGCACGCCCTCTCCGTCTCCGAGATGGACAACCGCTGCTACCTGATCAGCGATCGGGCCAGCGGCGCCCAAATCCTCATCGACGCCGCCGACGACGCCCCCGCGCTGCGCGCGCTGCTCGCCGGCACCACGTGCGAGGCGGGCGAGCTCCTGGTCGTCACGACCCACGCGCATTGGGACCACACGCGTGCCCTTCCCGCCTTCGGCGGGGCGCGCCTTGCCGCAGGGGCCGACGACGTTGCAGCGATCGAGTCCCAGCGCGGCGTCACCATCGGCGAACCGGTGGGTCACGGCGACACGCTCGCCTCCGGGCCGCTGAGCCTCGAGGTGATCGGCCTGCGCGGACACACGCCCGGCTCCATCGCCCTTGTTTTGCGCCGCCCGGACGCCACCCTGCTCTTCACCGGCGACAGCCTCTTCCCCGGTGGGGTCGGAAACACCGACCACGATCCCGAGCGCTTCGCCTCGCTCCTCGGGGACGTCGAGGAGCGGATCTTCGGCGCCTTCGGCGACGAGGTGCACGTGCTGCCCGGCCACGGCGAGGGCACCACGCTCGGCGCCGAACGGGCCTCGCTCGGCGCCTGGCGCGAGCGCGGCTGGTAGACCCGCCCACCCCGGCGGTGCGCCGGAACCCGGCCCACCGCCGTCGGGCACTGCGGGAGGCGAACCGATTCAGCCCAGTGGGCGCCTCGCCACCACAAAAATCCGGCGGAAGGGAAGCGCCGTGAGCTCCCCGCCGTCCGGCCCGGTCGAGGCGGGGTAGGCAGCGCGCAGCTCGGCCCCGTACTCTGCCTCGAATTCGGCGGCCTCCCCCGGCTCCAGCGCGTCGAGGACCGGGCGCAGACCCGTGCCCCTCACCCACTCGAGGACCGGATCGGGGCCTGGCAGCCACTGGACGTAGGTGGTCTCCCACGCGTCGACGGCCCAGCCGGCGTCAACGAAGCCCTGCGCGTAGGCGCTCGGGGTGTCGACGCTCTCGCCGCCGCGCAGCACCCCGGCCAGCCGCTCGCGCCAGCGAGGGCGTCCGGCGACCTCCCGCATCAGCCTGTGGCTCGGCGCCCCGAAGTTGCCAGGTACCTGGAACGCGAGCCACGCGCCTGGCTTGAGCTCGCCTCGCCAGCGCGCGAGCAGCTCTCGGTGATCCGGAAGCCACTGCAGCATGGCGTTGGAGACCACCACGTCCGCCTGCGTCAGGTTGACCGCGCGCGCGTCGGCGACGCCGAAGTGCAGGCGCTCCGTCTCCAGCTCCTTGGCCCGCTCGATCATCTCGGCCGAGGAGTCGAGCCCCAGGATCTCCGCCCCGGGCCAGCGCTGGGACAGCGTGGCCGTCGCCGTTCCCGGGCCGCAGCCGAGGTCCACGACGTTTGACACGTCGTCGGCGCCCACCCGCGCCACCAGCTCGTGAAAGGGGCGCTCGCGGTGATCGGCGTAGCGCACGTACTGATTCGGATCCCATCGCATGGGGCCCACGCTAGGCCAGCACCGCGGCGCGCGAAACCCCGGCCGGCCGGCGGGCGGTGACCGCGCAGGGAGCGCGCCGCTCCGCGTAGGCTGGTGCCCATCATGAACCTTGCCGATCGCGTGCCCACCGTCACCTCCGCCCAGCTCCCCGAGGCGGCCTACGAGGCGTTCACCGACTGGGTGAGCGACCGCGGGCTGAGCCTGTACCCCGCCCAGGACGAGGCGGTCATGGAGCTCGTGGAGGGCAACAACGTCATCCTCGCCACGCCCACGGGTTCCGGAAAGTCGATGGTCGCGGTCGCCGCACACTTCGTGGCCCTCGCGCGCGGGCAGCGCAGCTACTACACGGCCCCCATCAAGGCGCTCGTGAGCGAGAAGTTCTTCGATCTCATCGCGATCTTTGGCGCAGCCAACGTGGGAATGGTCACCGGCGATTCGGCAGTGAACCCTGACGCGCCGATCATCTGCTGCACCGCTGAGATCGTCGCCAACCTCGCGCTGCGCCACGGCGAGGACGCCGACGTGGGCGCCGTCATCATGGACGAGTTCCACTTCTACGCCGACCCGCAGCGCGGCTGGGCCTGGCAGGTCCCGCTCATCACGCTCCCCCAGGCGCAGTTCCTGCTGCTCTCGGCGACCCTCGGCCCCACGGAGTTCTTCGAGGAGGACCTCGCCCGCCGCACCGGCCGCAAGACCGTGACCGTCTCCGGTGCCGAGCGCCCCATTCCGCTGTACCACCACTACGGCGTGGAGCCCGTCCAGGAGACCCTCGAGGAGCTCGTGCAGACGCACCGCGCACCAGTGTACGTGGTCCACTTCAGCCAGCTCGAGGCGATCGAGCGCGCCCAGTCGCTGCTCTCCGTCAACCTGTGCACGCGCGAGGAGAAGGACCGTATCGGCGAGCTCATCGGCGGCTTCCGCTTCTCGGCCGGCTTCGGCAAGGTCCTGAACAAGCTGGTGCGGCAGGGCATCGGCGTGCACCACGCCGGCATGCTTCCCAAGTACCGCCGCCTCGTGGAGCAGCTGGCCCAGTCCGGCCTGCTCAAGGTCATCTGCGGCACCGACACGCTGGGCGTTGGCATCAACGTTCCCATCCGCACGGTGTTGATCACCGCCCTGTCGAAGTTCGACGGCGACCGCACGCGTCACTTGGGCGCGCGCGAGTTCCACCAGATCGCGGGCCGTGCCGGCCGGGCCGGCTACGACACCGCCGGCGACGTGGTGGTGCAGGCCCCCGAGCACGACATCGAGAACGCGAAGGCCATGGCCAAGGCGCGCGGAAAGTTCGGCGACGATCAGAAGAAGCTGCGCCAGGTCAAGAAGAAGCAGGCGCCCCAGGGCTTTGTTTCGTGGACCGAGAAGACGTTCGAGCGTCTCGTGAACGCGGCCCCCGAGCCGCTGAACAGCTCCTTCAAGGTCACCAACTCGATGATCCTGAACCTCCTGGCCCGCGAGGATGATTCCTTCCGCGCAGCGCGCACCCTGCTCACCGAGAACCACGAGCCGCCAGTGCGCCAGCGCGAGCACCTGCTGCGCGCGCTCGGCATCGTCCGCGAGCTGCTGGCCACGGGCGTCATCGAGCGCACGGCGCAGCCCGACCGCTTCGGGAACCACCTGCGCCTGACCGTCACGCTGCAGGAGAACTTCGCGCTCAACCAGCCGCTCTCCGGCTTTGCCATCGCGGCGCTCGAGATGTTCTCCCCCGAGGAGCCCTCGCACGCCCTCGACGTGCTCTCCGTCATCGAGTCAACGCTCGAGAGCCCGCGCCAGGTCATCGGCGCCCAGATCAAGAAGGCCAAGGGCGAGGCCATCGGCGCCATGAAGGCCGAGGGCGTCGAGTACAACGAGCGCATGGCGCGGCTCGATCTCATCACCGAACCCCGTCCGCTCGAGGAGCAGCTGCAGGCTGCCTTCGAGCAGTACCGGCAGGGCGCGGCCTGGCTCTCCGATCAGGAGCTCAAGCCCAAGTCCGTGGTCAGGGACATGTTCGAACGCGCCATGGATTTTGGCGACTACGTCCAGTACTACCAGTTGGCGCGCTCCGAGGGCGTGCTCCTGCGCTACCTCACCGACGCGTACAAGGCCCTGCGCCAGACCATCCCGCAGGAGGACCGCACCGACGCCCTGCAAGACATCGTGGTGTGGCTCGGCGAGATCATCGAGCAGACGGACTCCTCGCTGCTCGATGAATGGGAGGCGCTGGCCGCCGGCAAGGCCCCAGAGGACGCCGCCGAGGAGATCGCGAAGGCGCCCTCCCGGCTCACGGGCCACGAGCGGGCCTTCAAGGTGATGGTCCGCAATCAGCTCTTCCGGCGGGTCAAGCTCTTTGGCGCGGAGGACGACCGCGCCTTGGGGGCGCTCGACGGCGAGGCCGGCTTCGACGCCGACGCGTGGGCCGATCTGCTCGACGACTACTTCGCCGAGCACGAGGACCTCGACGACGGCCCCGGCGGCCGCTCCCCCGCCCTCGTCACGATCGCCCCGGGCAAGGGCGCCGACGGTCAGCGCGTGTGGCGCTGCCGCCAGGCCTTTGCCGACCCCGAGGGCGTCCACGATTGGGGCTTCGACGCCGAGGTCGACCTCGACGCCTCGGACGAGGCGGGAGAGGTCGTGATGCGCGTCACGAGGATTGGGCGCCTGGACGGCTGAAGCACGCGGCGGGGGCGCGGCCGAGTGGATAGACTTGCGGCATGTCGTCTTTCTCTCGCATGACCCCCGTCCGCCGCGCGGCCCTGCTGGCCGCACCCCTGGCCGTCGCCGCGGTGGCCCTGAGCGCCTGCAATCCCACGCACGTGACCTCCATCGATTCCCCGACCCCGTCGGGTTCGGCGCTCGCCACCCCGTACACCGCGCACGAGTCCGAGGCCGCTTCGGAGCCCGCCGCCCCCGTGGACGCCGCATCCTTCTTCTCCTCGGAGACCGTCGCCGAGTACACGCTGAGCTCCGTCACGGTCGACGGCGCCACGGTTGAGCCCGGCTCCTTCAAGGGCGTCTCGATGTTTGGCCAGGCCGCAGACGGCTCCGCCATGCTGACCACGATCGGTCTGTGCGACGGCTCCGTCTACGCGCTCAACGGCAAGGGCGCCACGGTTGCCTCCACCGCGGGCGAGGCCTGGAGCACCGATAAGTGCGGCGATCCCGCCGACGAGGCGGTGGCCGTCAAGGTCCACTCGATCCTCGAGGGCAAGCTCACCGCCTCCGCCGCTGGCGAAGAGATCACGCTCAAGGGTGCCAAGGGCTCCCTCGTGCTGACGGCGGCTCACTGACGCCCATGATTGCGCGCCCCGCCACGCTGACGTCTCGTTCGCCGGAGTCAACGTGGCGGGGCGCCGTCGCGTCCTCGCTGCGTTTCTCCGTCCCGCTGCGCCACGCGGATGACTCCCCCGAGCGCCTCGAGCTCTTCGCCCGCGCCGTGCGGGCCGACACCCCCGGCAGCGAAAACCTCCCCTGGCTGCTCTTCCTGCAGGGCGGGCCCGGCTTCCCGGCGCTGCGCCCCGCCGGCGGCGCCTCCGGCTGGCTCGCCGAGCTGCTCCCCCGCTTCCAGGTCCTGCTGCTGGACCAGCGCGGCACGGGCGGCTCGAGCGCCATCGACGCGGCCGGCCTGCGAGCGATCGGCTCTCCCGAGGCGCAGGCCGAGTACCTCTCGAACTTCCGCGCCACGGACATCGTGGCCGACGCCGAGGCCGTGCGTCAGGCGCTCTCGATCGAGCGCTGGAGCACCCTCGGCCAGTCCTACGGCGGCTTCATCACGCTGAGCTACCTCTCACTCGCCCCCGAGTCGCTCGAGCGCTGCCTCATCACGGGCGGCCTGGGCGAGATCCGCGGCGACGCGGCCGCCGTCTACCGCGCCACCTACGCGCGCATGGCCGAGCGCGAGGCGGAGTTCTTCTCCTGGTTCCCCGGCGACGAGGCGCGCTTGCAGCGCGTGTACGACGTCGTGCGGGAACGCCGGGCGGTCGGCTCGCCCCAGCACCTGCCGGACGGAAGCGAGGTCACCGAGACCACGGTGCAGCGCCTCGGCATGTTCCTTGGAGGCAATGGCCGCGTGCAGGGGCTGCACTTCGCGCTCGAGACCGCCGTGGTCGAGGACCCGGAGGGTGCGCGGCTGAGCGCCGCATTCCTCGGCATCTTGCAATCGCAGCTGGATCACGCGGGTCACCCGCTGTACTGGCTGCTCCAGGAGAGCATCTACTCGAGCGGCGCCCCCACGGCCTGGGCCGCCTCGCGCGTGCGCGCGGCTGACTTCCCCGAGTTCCTTCCGAACGCCGAGCGGCCGCGCCTGCTCGGGGAGATGGCGCTTCCCTCCGACTACGAGGAGTCGGTTCCCCTGCGTCCCCTCGCGCCGCTCGCCTGGCTGCTGGCCGAGCACGAGGGCTGGCCGGCGCTCTACCGCCCCGAGGTGCTCGCGGCCAACACCGTCCCCGTGGCCGCCGCCGTCTACACGCACGACGTCTACGTCGATCGCGAGCTTTCGCTGGCCACGGCGGCCGCCGTGCGCGGACTGCAGGTCTGGGAGAACGAGTCGCTGCACCACGACGGCCTGGCCGACGACCCGGCGACGGTGCTCGGCGCGCTCCTGGCCCTCACCGACGCTGCGGTGCCTGCGCAGCGCTGACACCTGCGCACTACGCAATGAGCCCCCGCGCCGTGTGGCGCGGGGGCTCGCTCCGTTCGGGACCGAACCGGCGCCGCATCAGCGGCGGGGCATGCGCACCAAGATCAGGCCCGTCATAAGCACCGCCACGGCGAGGCTCGCCGCGTTGAGCCCCTGATACCCGAGGAACTGCAGCAACGCGCCGGAGCCGAGCCCCGCCAGCACGCCGCCGGCACTCATGGCCGAGTCGGTGAGTCCCTGCGCCGCGACGCGGTGCTCACTCGGCACGCGGTCGGACACGACGGCCGAGCCGGTGATCGAGGAGAAGGACCAGGCAAGGCCAAGCACGAACAGCGCCACCGAGACGAGCGGGTGGTTCTGCGGCGCGAGGATGCAGACGATCGCCGACGCGGCAAAGAGCGCCTGCGCCACGAGAAGAGCCGGACGGTGGCCCCAGCGGTCCACGCACCAGCCGACCAGCGGGCTGAGCGCATACATGCCGCCGATGTGCCCGGACAGGGTCAGCCCGATGAGCGCCAGCACATCAGGGCTCGGGTCTCCCGTGCCGTGGTAAACGTGCTGGAGGTGGATGGTGGTCATGGACATGACCGACACCATGCACAGGTGGCCGGCGGCCACGGCCAGGACGCCCACACCGGCCCCGGGGGCACCACGCAGGGCCTCGAAGCCCTGCTTGAGCGCGGGTTTGCGGCCGGGGGCTGCCGCGGAGCCGGGGGCGAGCGGGTCGGGCCGCAGCCCCACCCAGATCATGAGCGAGGCGAGCGTCAGCCCGATCGCGGAGAAGAGGAAGGCCCCGGCGTCGGTGGGCAGGCCGAGCGCGGCGGCAACGCGGGCGCCGGGCCCGGCGAGGCTCGGGCCGAGCACGGCCCCGATCGTGAGCGCCCAGACCACGAGTGAGAGGTCGCGCGCGCGGCGGCCGGGCGCCGAACCGTCCGTCGCGGCAAAGCGCGCTTGGAGGTTGGTGGCGCTGCCGACGCCGAGGGCGGCCGCCGAGACCAGGAGCAGCGGGTAGCTGCCCAGGGCGGCGGCGGTGATCATGCCCATCGCGCCGGCGGCCCCGATGAGGTAGCCGGTCCCGAGCGCCGGCCGTCGTCCGGCCGCCACGGCGGCCCGCGCGAGCGGCAACGCGGCGAGCATGCCGCCGAGCGAGATGGCCACGGCGACCGTCCCGCCAAGCGACTCGCTGCCGCCCAGTTTGGCCGCCAGGAGGGCGCCGAGGGCCAGCCCCGCACCATTGCCGAGGCCGGAGAGGATCTGCGCCAGCGCCAGGACCACGAGGTGCTGGCGGTGCTCGCTCGCCTGCCGGAGGGTCGCGGGGGCGGCTGCGGATTCGTCGGTGCTCACCCGCCCACCCTACCGACGGGAGCCGACCGCGCCGGCG
>JALAHE010000085.1 GCA_022712075.1 Galactobacter sp. | reverse complement strand
GGTTCAACGCCGACCCGCGGGTCGGCGTTGAACCAGGTCACCTGGCGGCGCGCGAAGCGGCGCGTGGCCACGGTGGTGTCCTCGACGGCCCACGCCGTGTCGGCCTCGCCGTCCAGCACCTTGAGGAACTGGGCGTAGCCGATCGCGCGCGAGGCGGTCTTTCCCTCGCGGAGGCCGGCGGCGTCGAGGCTCGCGACCTCGGCCAGCAGGCCCGTCTCCACCATGGTCTCGACGCGGGTGCGCAGGCGCTCGTGCAGCAGCGGGCGCTCGACGTTGAGCCCGATCTGCACCGTGGGGCACAGGTACTCGCGCTGCGGCATGAAGGAGGCGAAGGGACGCCCGGTGAGCCTGAAGACCTCCAGGGCGCGCACGAGCCGGCGCTCGTCCCCCATGCGCTCGGCGCTCACGGGATCGACCTCGCGCACGCGCTCGCGCAGGGCGTCAAGCCCGATCGAGGCCGCCAGCGCCTCGAGCTCCGCGCGCACGGCGGGGTCGGTCGGCGGAAACTCCAGGACGTCGAGGGCTGCCCGCACGTACAGCCCCGAGCCACCCACGAGGACGGGGCGTAGCCCGCGCGCCTCGATGTCGTCGATGACGGCGCGCACCTCGGTCTGGAAGCGGGCAACCGAGGCCTCTTCGGTCACCTCGAGGACGTCGAGAAGGTGGTGGCGGATCCCCCGGCGATCGCCGACGGGCAGCTTGGCCGTGCCGATGTCCATGCCGCGGTAGAACTGCAGGGCGTCGGTGTTGACGATCTCACCGCCCAGCTCCTCGGCGAGGTCAAGCGCGAGGTCCGACTTGCCGGTGCCGGTGGGCCCGACGATCGCGAGCAACGGTGCGCGATCGGCGCCTGCAGGGGACTCCGAGGCTGCCGCCCGCGCGGCGAGAGCCTCAGGCGCGGCGAGAGCCTCCGGCGAGCCGACCGCGGAACCCGGCCGTGCGTCGTCGGGCATCAAAGCCCCACGCGCAGCGTGGGCAACCCGAGGCTCACGCCCTTGGTGCCCTTGGACGCGCCCGGCGTGGGCACGCCGCAGGACTCGGCCTGGGCGCGATCCCAGGCGTCGCCGGCGCGCGTGGCGCGCAGCGAGTACTGCTCCGGCGTGGGATCGGAAACGAGGTGGAAGGATCCGACCTCGGTGACGGGCACGGTCACGACGTCGCCGGGGCGCGGGACGGGCGAGCCTTCCGGCACGGAGAAGTGCACGAGGCGCTGGTCGCGGGCGCGGCCCTTGAGGCGGCCCGTCTCCTCTGCCTTGCGGCCGGAGGAATCGGCGACGAGCACCTCCACGGTGGCGCCGAGCTGCTTGGCGTTCTCCTCGCGGGCCATGCGGTCCTGCAGCTCAACGAGGCGTTCGAAGCGCTCCTGCACTACGGCCTTTGGCACCTGCTCCTCGTAGGTCGCGGCCGGCGTGCCGGGGCGCGGCGAGTACTGGAAGGTGAAGGCCGTGGAGAAGCGCGAGGCCTCCACGACACGCAGGGTCTCCTGGAAGTCCTCCTCGGTCTCGCCGGGGAAGCCGACGATGAGGTCAGTGGAGATGGCGGCGTGCGGCATTCGCTCGCGGACCTTGTCCAGGATGCCGAGGAACTTGGTCGAACGGTAGGAGCGGCGCATCTCCTTCAGGACCTTGTCGGAGCCCGACTGCAGCGGCATGTGCAGCTGCGGCATGACGTTGGGGGGCTCCGCCATGGCCTCGATGACGTCGTCGGTGAACATGGCCGGGTGCGGGGAGGTGAAGCGCACGCGCTCCAGGCCCTCGATCTCGCCGCAGGCGCGCAGCAGCTTGGAGAAGGCCTGGCGGTCGCCGAATTCCACGCCGTAGGAGTTCACGTTCTGGCCAAGCAGGGTAACCTCGATGGCGCCGTCGTCCACGAGCGCCTGGATCTCGGCGAGGATGTCGCCGGGGCGGCGGTCCTTCTCCTTGCCGCGCAGGCTGGGGACGATGCAGAAGGTGCACGTGTTGTTGCACCCGACGGAGATGGAGACCCACGCGGAGGCGTGCGATTCGCGCTTGGTCGGCAGCGAGGACGGGAAGACGTCGAGGGCGTCCAGGATCTCGATCTGCGCCTCGGCGTTGTGGCGGGCGCGCTCCAGGAGGACCGGCAGGGCGCCCACATTGTGCGTGCCGAAGACGACGTCGACCCAGGGGGCGCGCTGAAGGATGGTGTCGCGATCCTTCTGCGCCAAGCAGCCGCCCACCGCGAGCTGCAGGCCGGGGCGACGGCGCTTCTCCTGCTTGAGCAGGCCCAGGTGTCCGTAGAGCTTGTTGTCGGCGTTCTCGCGCACGGCACAGGTGTTGAAGACGACCACATCGGCCTCGCCCTCGCCCGCCTCCGGGGCCACGGCGGCCAGGCCGGCCTCCTCGAGCAGGCCGGAGATGCGCTCCGAGTCGTGCACGTTCATCTGGCAACCGAACGTGTTCACCTGGTAGGTGCGCTGGAGGGGCTGCTGGGCGTCCTGGGCGGCGGGATCAAGCGTGGTGGTCACCGATCCAGTTTAGGGGCTTGGGCGCGGGCGAGGCACCGCCTGCGGGCCCCGCGCTTGCGGCGCCTCAGGCGCCGGAACCCGGCCGCGCGGCGTCGGCCACCGCCTGCAACCTGGAGCGGCGTTCCTGCCACTCCTCCGGCGTGCGATGCTCCGGGAGGTTTGAATTGCCGCTGCGGTAGCCAGCCGAGCCGTCGAGCTGCTCGCGCACGATGTCTGCCTGGCCCAGGTGGCGGGCCAGCTCGTCCAGCATGTGCACGAGTAGCTCGGCCAGGCTCGCCTCGCGGCCGCCCTCGCCCCACCACGCCACGTGCGCCAAGTCCCCCAAGGCGTGGCGGTCGATCGTGGCATCGGCGTGCGCGGCGGCGCGGCGTGCCAGCGCAAAGATGTCCGCCGGGGATTCCTCCGGGAAGGCCCACAGATCGTCGTCCGGTTCGAAGGCAGGGTTCGTGTAGTCGTAACACGCCGGCGGGTCCGGGAAGGGCTCGCCGAAGCAGTCACCGAAATAGCCGGCCTCCACGAGGGCCACGTGCTTCACAAGGCCCAGGAGATTGGTGCCGGTGGGCGTCTGCGGCGTGCGTGCCAGGTGCTCGGGCAGGCCGCTCGCCTTGTGCCACAGGGTCTCGCGGTCGAGCCGGTAACGACGCACCAACAGATCCTTCATGGCGTCCTCGTTCATAGTTTCCCTTCCTCGCCGCTTCCTGGCGGCGTCGAGTCGCCGGTGGGCCCCTGGCCGGAGCCCTGCGCGGCGTTGGGTTCCGGCTTGGGCGCGGCCCTGGGCGCGGCGGTGGCCGCTGCGGCAGGCGCGGCCGCCTCGGCCGCCGACACCGTCGGGGAGAGCCGCCCTGCTGCCTGCGCCGCCTGTTCGAGCCGGTCCACGCGTTCCTCCAGTAAACGATGCCCGAGCCGCACGTGCTTCAGCTCGCTCCGCGTCGCGTCGGCCACCAGCCACACGAAGGTGAGCCGCGCTGCGAAGGCGATCACAGCTCCCAGCAAGATGGCGGCGAGGGCAAGCGCCGCCACGAAGAGGTGGAAGGAGACGTATCCGGACCCGTTCTCGCGGTCTTCGTAGGTGCCGACCCTCCACCCCCAGCGCGCCTCTTCCGGTTCGAGCGCGGCCAGCGATTGCCACAGCACGATCGCACCGATGATGGCCAGCACCACGCCCACCACCGTGAACGTCTTGGTCACCCGGCCGGCCTTGCCGTCCTCCATCACTCTCGCCATGCTTCCCCCTCGGTCACGCCCCTGAAGCCTCCGGCCAGGCTAGCGCCCGGACGTCGACGCAGGAAGATCGCCACCGTCGTGGCACCCCCGCTCTCCCCCGACTGGAATGCCCATCGTCCCAAGATTGTTGACACGGCAAACACTTGTGGTGACCTACGCCAGCTCCGCGGCCCGGCCACCCCTCACCGGCACGAAAGCGAGACGGCCTTGTCCCTCACCGGCACCACCCTCTTCGGACTGCAGACCTTCGGCGGCGGGCTGCTCACCGCCGACGGCGAGGAGCTCGGCGATGCCCTCACGCAGGCTCACCTCGTGACCGAGGGCGCCGCTGCGGAGGCCTCCGGAGCCGACGCCTTCGGTGTGGGCGAGCACCACCGAGCTGAGCTCCCGACGTCCGCCCCGGACGTGATCCTCGCCGGAGTGGCCGCGCGCACCGAGCGCATCCTGCTCACCACGGCGGTGACCGTCCTGTCCACCGACGATCCGGTGCGCGCGTACGAGCGCTACGCCACGGTGGACGGCATCTCCGGCGGGCGCGTGCAGCCGGTCCTCGGCCGCGCTTCCTTCACCGAGCCCTTCCCGCTCTTTGGGTTCGACCTGGCCCACTACAACGAGCTCTTCGAGGAGAAGCTCGCGCTCTGGACGCAGGCCAAGCGCGAGGGCGCGCTGCGCTTCAACGGCGTGCACCGTGCGGCCCTCAACGGCGAACGCGCCTTCCCCGCATCGGCCACCCCCGGAGGCATCGTGACCTGGGTTGGGGTGGGTGGCAGCCCCGAGTCGGTGGTGCGCGCCGCCAAGTACAACGCGAATCTCATGATGGCCGGGCTCGGCCAGACGCCGGACCGCATCCAGCGCTACTTCCAGCTCTTCCGGGCGGCCGAGAAGGAGTTCGGCCAGCGCCCGGCCATGCTCGGTATGACCTCCAACGGCTTCCTGGCCGAAAGCATGGAGGAGGCGCGCGACCGCGCATGGGAGACCAACCGACGCCTCATGGAGTCGGTGGCCCGCGAGCGCGGCTGGGGCGAACGCACTCGCGAGCACTTCGAGGCCGACGCCGAAACAGGCTTCTCGCTCGTCGGCACCCCGGAGTGGGCGGCCCAGCGCATCGCCGATCACGTGCTTGCCCTCGACGTTGATCGCTACGACGTGAATTACGGCAACATGACCGCGACCCGGGAGGAGAAGCTGGAGCAGATCCGCCTCTGGGGCGAGGTGGTCTTCCCCCGCGTGCGCGAGCTCGTGGCTGAAGCCAGGGCCGCCGACGGCTCCGACGTGGCACACGCGAGCCAGCAGGCGTAGCGTGGAGGGGTGCCGCATCAGCGGCACCCCCACGATCCGGGCCAACAGCGCCCAGGAGAGGACCGGTGGCCCGCAGTGGCCTTCATCGCTTGATCCAGCCCCGAACCGCCCGACGTTTCATCGATTAACCCAGCGGGCGGCCGCGATGAACCCTGCCCTCGGACCGCGCTCGCACACCTGCGTCGCGCTCCTGGCCGACCCCTCGCGGTCGCGTCCGCCCCACCGGATCAAGGACCACATCATGCAGGAACTCTCCCTGGCGCAGCTGCGCGCCTCCTTCGTCAACACCTCCCGCCGCGAGGCCTCGCAGGCCACCCCCGAGCAGGATCTCGCCGCACTCGACTGGGATCAGCTGAGCCTCCTCGGCTGGCGAGACGCCCACAATCCCCAACGCGCGTTTGTCGTCGTCCCCGTGCAAGAGCGCCACGTCGGCATCATGCTGACGGCGGTCCCCTCTCCCCCGCGCAAGGCCATGTGTGCCTTGTGCGAGGACATCACCGAGGTCAGCGACGTCAAGATGTTCATCGCCAAGGCCGCGGGCGCCGCGGGGCGCAAGGGCGACACCCTCGGCACGCTCATTCACGCCGACTTCAAGTGCTCCAAGTACGCGCGCCGCTTCCCTTCCCGCTTGGAGGGGCAGGACAACCCGGAGGCCTTCATCGCAGCCCGCGTTGAACGACTCCGCGAGAACGCCGAGCGCTTTGCCCTGCGCGTGCTCGGCGAGCAGCACTAGAAACGCCGGCCCGCGGCAAGGGGCTCGCCGGACGGCGGGCCCCTTGCCGCGGGGTTCGGCAACGCGTTTACTTGGATGTCATCGACGCGCGACACGCCGCTTGGGGACGTGTGTGCTCTGTCGAGGAAAGGCAGCGCGGGCATGTGTCGGCTCTTCGGCCACATTTCTAGCTCACCCACGACCGTGTCGGGTGCCCTCGGCGAGGACACGAGTGCCTTCACGGCGCTCTCCGGCCGACACAAGGACGGGTGGGGACTCGTGGGCCTGGACGGCAGCGGCGCCCAGCGCACGGGCGACACCCTCGCCGCACGGGAGAGCCCCCGATATGCGAGCGCCTCGACGGGCTTTGCCTCCACGGGGTTGCTCATGCACTTCCGGCTGGCTTCCCCGGGAACCCCGGTGATCGACGCCAATCTGCACCCCTTCGAGACGGTGCTTCCCGGGCTGGGGCCGGTGGCCTTTGCGCACAACGGCCACATGTTCGACGTCCCGGCGCTGCGCCAGCTCGTGGCCGGCTACAGCGATGCCCCGTTGCGTGGCACCACGGATTCCGAGAGCTACGCCCAGCTCGTCTTCGCGCTCATGCGCGACCTTCCGCCCGCCGAGGCGCTGTCCACGGCCGCCGGACTCATCCAGGAGGTCACGGACGTGGTGGCCCTCAACGCCCTCTTGCTCACCCCGAGCGAGTTGCACGCCTTGCAGTGGCTGGACCCCGCCCCGCGTTCGGACGGTTTCAGGAACCCCCTGGATCCCGCGCTGTTCGTGATGCGCTCGCGCACCTCGGAGTCGGGGGTGACGGTCGCCTCCAACGAGTGGGAGCCGAGCGGCGAGGGCTGGGTGAACCTGCCCGACCGCGAGGTGCTCAGCTTCGAGCGCGCCGCCTAGGAACGACTACCGCTCACCCTTGTCGTGGCGCTCCATGGCCGAGCGCGCGGCTGACAGGGCCATGCCGCCCGGATAGCCCTTGCGGGCCAGGAAGCCGACGACCCTGCGCAGGATCTTCTCGCGCTCTGCCGCCTCTGGCGTGCCGTAGCCGAAAGGCGGGAGTGTGCGGGAGCCGAGTTTGCGGAGCGCGAGTTCTTCGGCCCGCTGGCGCTCCTGGTCGCCGTCGATCTGTTCAAGGGCGTTGTCAAGCGCCTCGCCGTCCACGCCCTTGCGACGCAGCTCCTGCTTGAGCCGGCCGCGGGCGAAGCCCTTGCTGCGCGAGCGGGATTCCACCCAGGCCTGCGCGAAGGCGGCATCGTCGATGATGCCGAGCTCCTCGTAGCGGTCGAGCACGGCGCACGCGGCGGCGGCCGGCACCTCGCGTTCCAGCAGCTTCTTCTCGAGCTCGTGGCGGGTCCGGGGCATGGCGGTGAGAAGGCGCAGGCAGATGGGGCGGGCCAGCTGCTCGGCCTCCTCGTCGCTGAGCTCGACGATCTCGCGCTGAGGTTGCTCATCGGCGGGAAGCACCTCGACGCCGGCGGCGATCAGCTCGGCAGCCTCGGCCTCGCGGCGATCCCAGTCCTCGAGAAGCGCACTGACGCGATCCGGAAGCTCACCGTCCGTCGCCCACGCGGGCGGCGCCCCAACGTCGGCCCACGAGGGTGCGGGCGCGGGTGGGACCGGAG
>JALAHE010000084.1 GCA_022712075.1 Galactobacter sp. | reverse complement strand
GGGCCGTGCCGCGGCGCGCCCTGCGCTGCCCCACGGCGCCGCCGCGCCGCGACGTCGCGCCCCGGGGAGCCGAGACCGGCGTGCGTGTCCCGCTGGCGTTTGTGCCTCGCGGTGCGGAAGAGCCGGAGCACGCCCTGACCGCGCATGAGGCGCGAAATGCCGAACACGCTGCGCGCGAGGCCGCCCGACTCGTCTCGCTGGCCGTCGCCGAGGCGTTGCGGGGGCAGCGGACCGTGCAGCAGCTGGGGCATCACCTCGACCTGGAGTGCTACCGCAAGGTGGAGCGCCGCGTGCGTTGGGAGAGGGAGGCCCGCACCATGGCCCGCGCGGCGGCCGACCCCGGTGCATTCCGAGTGCTCTCGTGCCACGTTCAATCGGTCGGGGAACGCGCCTGCGAGTGCACCTGCACCCTTCAATCGCCTCAACGGGTGCGGGCCTTGTGCTTCCGCCTGGAACTGCACCGCGGGCGCTGGCGGTGCGTCGAGATCGAGATCGGTTAACGCAAGCGGCGCGGCCCGCGGGCATCATGCCCGCGCACCGCGCCGCGATCGCTCCCCGCCTTTGGGGGCGGGATGACGTGGATTAGCGCTTCTTGCGCGCCTTGGCCTTGGCCTTCTTCTTGGCGCCGTTGGACGCCGGCTCGGCGGCCTTGGACCCGCGCTTCACGCTCGTGACGGCCTCGCCGTCCTCGTCGGGGGCCGAGTACGCGAGCGTCGACGGAGCCTCCGGCGTCTCCAGGCCCGGGGCCTGCGCGCTGGCGGCGTCCTCGCCCGGCTCCACGTCGGCGTGGAAGATGAGCGTGACGGCCTCCTCGCGGATGCTCTCCATCATCGTCTCGAACATCGCGTAGCCCTCGCGCTGATACTCGACGAGGGGATCGCGCTGGGCCATGGCACGCAGGCCGATGCCCTCCTTGAGGTAGTCCATCTCGTAGAGGTGCTCCTGCCACTTACGGCCCACCACCGAGAGCACCACGCGGCGCTCGAGGTCGCGCATCGTCGAGGAGCCGAGGTGCTCCTCGCGACGTTCGTAGGCCACGAGGGCGTCGGAAACGATCTCGTTCTTGAGCACATCGGCGGTCAGGCGGCCGGCGCCGCCGACCTCCTCCGTGATCTCCGCCGCCGTCACCGAAATCGGGTACAGCCCACGCAGGTTCGTCCACAGGGTCTTGAGATCCCAGGTGTCGCCGCCGCCCTCGGCCGTCGTCTCGTCGACCATGGCTCCCACGGCGTCCTCGATGAAGTGACGGATCTTCTGCTGAAGATCCTCACCCTCGAGGATGTGCCGGCGATCCGAGTAGATCGCCTCGCGCTGGCGGTTCATGACGTCGTCGTACTTGAGAACGTTCTTGCGCTGCTCGGCGTTGACCGACTCGACGCGTGCCTGCGAGGACTCGATCGCCTTGGAAACGATCTTGGACTCCAGGGGAACGTCGTCCGGCATATTCGGGGCGTTCATGATGCGCTGGGCCATGCCCGCGTTAAAGCGACGCATGAGCTCGTCGGTCATCGAGAGGTAGAAGCGGGACTCGCCCGGATCGCCCTGACGGCCGGAGCGGCCACGCAGCTGGTTATCGATGCGGCGCGACTCGTGACGCTCCGTGCCGAGCACGTACAGCCCGCCGAGCTCGCGCACCTCCTCGGCCTCGGCCTCGGTGGCCTCCTTGGCCGCGGCGAAGACCTCGTCCCAGGCGTCCTGGTATTCGTCCGAGTCGGCGGACAGGCCGCGCTTCTTCATCTCGGCGACGGCCGTGAACTCGGCGTTGCCGCCGAGCATGATGTCGGTGCCGCGGCCGGCCATGTTGGTCGCCACGGTCACGGCGCCCTTGCGGCCGGCCTGCGCGACGACGGACGCCTCGCGCTCGTGCTGCTTGGCGTTGAGCACCTCGTGGCGCACGCCGCGCTTGGCGAGCTTCTGCGAGAGGTACTCGGACTTCTCGACGCTCGTGGTGCCGACCAGCACCGGCTGGCCCGACTCGTGGCGCTCCACGATGTCATCCACGACGGCGTCGAACTTGGCGACCTCGTTCTTGTAGATGAAGTCCGACTTGTCGACGCGCTGCATGGGACGGTTCGTGGGGATTTCCACCACGCCGAGCTTGTACGTTCCCATGAACTCGGCTGCCTCGGTCATGGCGGTACCCGTCATGCCGGCCAGCTTGTCGTACATGCGGAAGTAGTTCTGGAGGGTGACCGTGGCGAGCGTCTGGTTCTCCGCCTTGATCTCCACCCCTTCCTTGGCCTCGATGGCCTGGTGCATGCCCTCGTTGTAGCGGCGGCCGGGCAGCGAACGGCCCGTGTGCTCGTCAACGATCATGACCTCGCCGTCGATGACGACGTAGTCCTTGTCGCGCTTGAAGAGCTCCTTGGCCTTGACGGCGTTGTTCAGGAAGCCGATCAGCGGCGTGTTCGCGGACTCGTAGAGATTGTCGATGCCGAGGTAGTCCTCGACCTTCTCGATGCCCGGCTCAAGGACACCGACGGTGCGCTTCTTCTCGTCGACCTCGTAGTCGACGTCGAGCTGCATGCGGCGCACGAGCTGGGAGAACTCGACGTACCAGCGGTTGACGTCGCCCGAGGCGGGGCCCGAGATGATCAGCGGCGTGCGGGCCTCGTCGATGAGGATCGAGTCGACCTCATCGACGATGGCGAAGGCGTGGCCGCGCTGGACGAGCTCATCCTTGCTCCAGGCCATGTTGTCGCGCAGGTAGTCGAAGCCGAACTCGTTGTTCGTGCCGTACGTGATGTCAGCGTTGTACTGCTCGCGACGCGTCGCAGGATCCTGCCCCGACACGATGCAGCCCGTGGTCATGCCGAGCGCGCGGAACACGCGGCCCATCAGGTCGCTCTGATAGCTCGCGAGGTAGTCGTTCACAGTGACGATGTGGACGCCCTTGCCCG
>JALAHE010000083.1 GCA_022712075.1 Galactobacter sp. | reverse complement strand
CGAGCGCCAGCGTGGAACACGGCTTCCGCATCACGGGCCTCGAGGCCGCCCACGAGCTGCGCGACTCCGAGGTGCTTGTCGTGGACCGCGCCGGCTGGGCCACGGCCGCCGTCAACGGCTTCCGCGAGATGCTCGAGCCCGGCCTCAAGCAGGTCTTGGCGGAGCGCTTCCCGCAGGGGCTGCCCATGAGCCTCAAGCTCGGCGGCTACGGCGTGGGCGCCGAGATGGGCGGTCTCGTCGCCTTCCTCGCGAGCCACGTGCTGGGTCAGTACGACGCGTTCAGCGTCTCGCCCACCGCACCGGGCGGCCGCCTGCTGCTCGTGGCCCCGAACATCGTTCAGGTGGAGCGCGCCCTGTCCGTTGACCCGGCCGACTTCCGCCTCTGGGTTGCGCTGCACGAGCAGACGCACCGGGTGCAGTTCGCCGCGGCACCCTGGCTGCGCGGGTACCTGCAGGAGCAGATCGCCGAGCTGACCGACGGGCTGATGTCGCTTCCGACCTCGCTGCGCGAGCGCCTTAAGTCGCTCACCGGATCCGTCCGCCAGGACGCGGAGAGCGTGCCGGCGGGCGCCGGCGCGGACACAAAGCACGACGGCGGGGGCATGGGTCTGCTTGACCTGGTCACCGGACCGCGGGAAAAGGAGGCGCTCTCCCGTGTCACCGCGGTCATGTCGCTTCTGGAGGGACATGCCAATGTGGTCATGGACTCCGTGGATGCTTCCGTCATCCCGACCGTCAAGACGATTCGTCAGCGCTTCGAGGGTCGCGGCGCGGAGCGCTCGGCGCTCCAGAAGCTCGTCATGCGCGTGATCGGTATGGCGGCCAAGCAGAAGCAGTATCAGGACGGCGCGCGCTTCGTGCGGGCCGCCGTCGACGCTCTCGGCATGGAGGGGTTCAACGCCGTGTGGCAAGGGCGCGAGATGCTTCCCACCGAGGCCGAGCTGCACGAGCCGGGCCTCTGGATCGAGCGGGTCCGGGGCGCCGCCTAGGGCCTTCCGACCGGGCGATCACACAATATGTCGCACAAGGAATAGAGGGATTGCGGTGGCGCAGAAGAGGTGGCCGCGCGAGCAACACAACTCGCTCACCGCGGCGCGCGAGGCGGTGCGGGACCACCTGCCCGCTGGCCTGAGCTACCTCGCAGCCGTCTCCGGCGGCGCCGACTCCCTGGCCCTCGCCGCGACCCTCGCCTGGGCCCTGGACGAGGGTCTCGTCGACGGCCCGGTGGGCGCCGTCATCGTCGATCACGGGTTGCAAGTGGGAAGCGATCGGATTGCCGCGCGGGCCGCCGATGCGTGCGTGCAGCTGGGCCTGGATCCCGTATCCGTGGAGGCAGTTGAGGTGCACGGGCACGGCGAGGCGGCCGCCCGCACCGCGCGCTACGAGGCCCTTGAGTCGGCGCGTGAGCGCATGGGAGCGGACTTCCTTCTTACGGCGCACACCGCCGACGACCAGGCCGAACAGGTGCTCCTGGGCCTCGCCCGCGGTTCGGGCACGCGCTCCCTCGCCGGGATCCCGGCCCGTCGCGCACGGGTCCTGCGGCCCTTCCTCGAGTTGCGTCGGACGGACACCGAGGCGGTGTGCGCGGCCCACGGCCTCGAGTTCTGGGTCGACCCCACCAATGCGAGCGACGAGTTCCTGCGCAACCGGGTGCGCCACGAGCTCCTGCCGGTGCTCCGCGACGTGCTCGGCGAGGGGATCGACGACGCCCTGGTGCGCACGGCCCGGCTCGCCGCCCAAGACGCCGAGCTCCTTGATCGCCTCGCCGAGGAGCTCGTGGACGATGCGGCGCGCGCGAGCGAACCGACCGTGCTTGGCGAGGCAGGCGACCGCATCGCCGGGCGCGCCCCGCTCGTCTGGGACCTCGACCGCCTCCTCCTGCGGGACGCCCCCGCTGCCTTGCGCTCAAGGGCCCTGCGCCAGGCGGCCCAGGCGGTGGGCGGCCGCGCTCCGAGCGCCGAGCGCACGGCGGCGCTCGAGCGCCTCGTGGCCGGTGTCGGGAGCGCGGGTCCCGTGCAGCTGGACGGGAGAGTGTCGGTGACGCGAGAGCGGCTAGGCGACGGCCGCGCCGTCGTGCGATTCAGGGGGCTGGCCTGAGCGCCCCTGAGGGCGTTCTCACCCGAGAGGGGTGGCCCAAGGGGCCACCGAACGTGGCATCCTTAGGGGTGGGCCTCCCGTCCCCAGGGGCGCCCGAACCCACCCCAAGAGCAGGAGAAAATCGCGTGGATGCGAACGACGTCACCGGCGACCTTGAGCACGTGCTGCTGACCAAGGAAGAGATCCAGCAGGTCGTCAAGGACCTGGCCGCGCAGATCGACCGCGACTACGCGGGCCGCGACCTGCTTGTGGTGGGCGTGCTGAAGGGCGCCGTGATGATCATGGCCGACCTCGTGCGCGAGCTGCACAGCCACGTGACCATGGACTGGATGGCCGTCTCCTCCTACGGCTCCGGCACGCAGTCCTCCGGCGTGGTCCGCATCCTGAAGGACCTGGACACCGACCTCATGGGCAAGGACGTGCTCATCGTCGAGGACATCATCGACTCCGGCCTGACGCTGTCCTGGCTGCTCTCCAACCTGCGCTCGCGCGGCCCGGCCTCCGTTGAAATCTGTGCCCTGCTGCGCAAGCCCGAGGCCGCCAAGGTGGAGATCGACGTCAAGTACGTCGGCCGCGACATCCCCAACGAGTTTGTGGTCGGCTACGGCCTGGACTTCGCCGAGAAGTACCGCAACCTCGACTTCGTGGGCACCCTGGCGCCCCACGTGTACGCCTGATTCTTGCTTGACGGCCCGCCGGTGCGGGCCAGCGCGGCCGCGTCCCACCCGTTCCCGGTGGGGCGCGGCCGCCGTCGTTGAGCGGCGGTTTCGCGTACGCCCGGCGCGAACCGGGAACTGAAGCGGCCCGCCGATCGTGTATCAAAGGGTGAGGGGGAGTGTGCACGCTCCCCAGGAGCGGGAACCGCGCAGCCGCGGGACCCGCCTGAGCAGGAGGGACGCGGCCGGATCACGGCCCAACACATGAACGCGAAGACAACGCAGAAGAAGAAGCTGCACCAGACCTGGTACTTCTGGGCCATCCTGGGTGGCCTCGGCGTCCTGCTGGGCCTCTCGCTCCTGCTGACCGGTTCGAGCAACCGCATCCCCACGAGCCAGGGCCTCGAGCTGCTCTCCAACGGGCAGGTCACCAAGGCGCAGATGGACGACGACGGCCAGCGGGTCACGCTGACCACCAAGGACGAGGTCTCCTACGAGAACCGCAACCTCGGCAAGACCGTCACGTTCTACTACTCCACGGCCCGCGCGCAGGAGGTGGCCAAGGCCATCGACGCCGCGGATCCGAACGACGGCTTCAACGACCAGCCGCAGACCAGCAACTGGCTGCTGTCCATGCTCAGCCTGCTGCTGCCGTTCGTCATCATCATCGGCCTGTTCTGGTTCCTGATGAGCCGCGCGCAGGGCGGTTCCGGCAAGGTCATGCAGTTCGGCAAGTCCCGCGCCAAGATGGTCAACAAGGACATGCCGCAGGTGACCTTCAAGGATGTGGCCGGCGCTGACGAGGCCGTTGAGGAGCTCCAGGAGATCCGCGAGTTCCTCGCCGAGCCCGCCAAGTTCCAGGCCGTGGGTGCCAAGATCCCCCGCGGCGTGCTGCTCTACGGCCCTCCCGGCACGGGCAAGACCCTCCTCGCCAAGGCCGTGGCCGGCGAGGCCGGCGTTCCCTTCTTCTCCATCTCGGGTTCCGACTTTGTCGAGATGTTCGTTGGCGTGGGTGCCTCCCGCGTCCGCGACCTCTTCGAGCAGGCCAAGGCCAATGCGCCGGCCATCGTTTTTGTCGACGAGATCGACGCCGTGGGACGCCAGCGCGGCGCCGGCGTGGGCGGCGGCAACGACGAGCGAGAGCAGACGCTGAATCAGCTACTCGTGGAGATGGACGGCTTCGAGGGCGACTCCAGCGTCATCCTCATCGCGGCGACCAACCGCCCCGATGTCCTGGACCCGGCGCTGCTGCGTCCGGGCCGCTTCGACCGCCAGATCCCGGTGGAGGCCCCGGACCTGAAGGGTCGCGAGCAGATTCTGCGCGTGCATGCGCAGGGCAAGCCGCTCGTGCCCTCGGTGGACCTCAACGCCGTGGCCAAGAAGACCCCCGGCTACACGGGCGCCGAGCTCGCGAACGTGCTCAACGAGGCTGCCCTGCTCACGGCCCGTTCGAACGCCCAACTCATCGACGACCGCGCCCTGGACGAGGCCATCGACCGCGTCATGGCCGGCCCGCAGAAGCGCACGCGACTCATGAAGGAGCACGAGCGTCAGGTCACGGCTTATCACGAGGGTGGCCACGCGCTCGTGGCCGCGGCCTCGCGCCACTCGGCCCCCGTCACCAAGGTGACGATCCTGCCGCGTGGCCGCGCCCTCGGCTACACCATGGTGGTCCCGAGCGAGGACAAGTACTCCGTGACGCGTGAAGAGCTGCTCGACCAGCTCGCCTACGCCATGGGTGGCCGCGTGGCCGAGGAGATCGTGTTCCACGATCCCTCCACTGGAGCCTCCAACGACATCGAGAAGGCCACCTCCACGGCCCGCAAGATGATCACCGACTACGGCATGTCCTCCCGCGTGGGCGTCGTGAAGCTCGGCAGCGAGAACACCGAGCCCTTCATGGGAGCAGGCATGGGCTCCGGCCGCGACTACTCCGAGGGAGTTGCCGTCACGGTGGACTCCGAGGTGCGTCAGCTCATGGACACCGCGCACCACGAGGCGTACTTGGCGCTCACGGCCAACCGCGAGATCCTGGATCACCTTGCCTCCGAGCTCCTCGAGAAGGAGACCCTGAGCCAGAAGGAGCTCGAGGTCATCTTCAAGGACATCGTGAAGATCCCCGAGCGCCGCACGTGGCTCTTCAACGAGGAGCGCCCCGGCCAGGACTTGCCGCCCGTGCGCGCCGCCCGAGACGTCGCAGCCGACCCGCGCGGCGTGCACGCTGCCACCGAGGCCGGCGCCGGCGCCGCCGCCCCGGGCTACGCGCCCGAGGTCATCGCCGAGCCCGTCCCCGAGACACCCACCCAGGTGCTCGTGGACCCGGCGCAGGGCGAGCCGGGCACGCAGCTGCCGCCGGCCGGCCCGGCCGATCGCGACTGATCACCACCGAACGCGACGCCGCCCGCCCCAGTGGGGCGGGCGGCGTCGTGCTGTGTTCGGGCGCAGCGAGCCGCGAGCCGCGCGCGACCGAGCCATGCGCCGTCGAGCTTTGATTCCTGTTCCGCGCTTTGAGGCGCGAAAACCGCGCCTCAAAGCGCATTCCTCGCCTCAAAGCGGGGGCAGTGGGCTCTCGAGGCTCCTGTAGGTGGGTCCGACTAGCCAGCTTCGCCGAGACCGTCAGTCGAGAAAGCGTCGCAGGCTTGCGCGATGGCGTCTCCCCATGGGCCGCCAGCTGCAGCGGCGGCGTAGGTCTCTTTGAGTCCCCACCAGAACTTTGGCGCGGTCGCGAACGGTTTGTGGAACTGCGCGTACTTTTCGGGATGAGCGATGAACGACTCAGCGGGCTTCAAGAGCGTCTCGGTGTCGCCTTGGCTGTCGCAGAATTCGGCATCTTCGGTGGGCAAGGGCTGCCTCCTGTTCACCAGCTCCAAGCTGACGTCCGGCCCGGACTTGGAGACGGTAAAAGTACCGATGACAGGCACCCAGAAACCATCCTGCTGGGCACGGATCCCGCGAGGGGACACCAGGAGGTGAAGCAGCGGTCGTTCGCCTTCAGCCTCCGCGAACCCGATAACGATCTTTCCGTTGAGTTCGTGCTCGAAGGGTGTTGTTTCGTAGCTGAAGAAATAGAGATCCAGGTCAACAGTCTTGCCGTCGTGCTCGTCGAGGAACGCAAACAGGTTTTCGGCGGAGGGGTCCGACAGATAGGTGCTGAGGCCGTCCATCAAGGCTGGCGGAGCCAATGCTGAGGGTGTTGAGCTCGCAGGTGGCTCCGTCGTGAGTCCGGGGGCCGGAATGGCTGAACTCGCGGGTGAGCTTTCGGAGGCTCCTGGGGACCGCGCCGTCGTTGTGGCTGCCGAGGCGGTGACCGTGACGGTGGCCGGCGGGGCCGGACTTGCTTGAGCGCAGCCGCTGAGCGCCGCGACTGAGGCTGCGGCTAGGCCAAGAGCGAGTCTGTGGACTACAAGCGGCTTTGGCATGCAGCATCCTTCGTCGAGAATCTGAGCTGGTGCCCACACGGACGGGAACCATGCGCGGGAGCCTAACAAGGACAGGGCGGATGGGGAGGCCCCGGCATTCGTCTCACGGCGCAACCCGGGCCACCCGGCGGGGGCACGCCGTAGGATCGACAGCGTGAGCACCTCCCACGATGACTTCGAGACGATTCCCGCGAGCACGCTGATCGACCCCAACATCGATCAGTCGCGCATCGCCGCGGCCGTGCGGGAAATCCTGCTGGCGGTCGGCGAGGACCCGGACCGCGACGGCCTGCTGGAGACCCCGGCGCGCGTGGCCAAGGCCTACGCCGAGGTCTTCGCCGGGCTGCACCAGGACCCGGCCGAGCTGCTCTCCACGACCTTCGACATCGACCACCAGGAACTGGTGCTCGTGAAGGACATCCCCTTCTACTCCACGTGCGAGCACCACCTGGTGCCCTTCCACGGCCGCGCCCACGTTGGCTACATCCCCGGCGATTCCGGCAAGGTGACCGGCCTGTCCAAGCTCGCCCGCCTGGTTGACCTCTACGCGCGCCGCCCGCAGGTGCAGGAGCGCCTCACCACGCAGATTGCCGAGGCGCTGGAGGAGAACCTGCAGCCGCGCGGTTCCATCGTGGTGGTGGAGGCCGAGCACCTGTGCATGTCCATGCGCGGAGTGAAGAAGCCGGGCTCCACGACCACCACCTCGGCGGTGCGCGGCCAGCTGCGCGAAACCGCCACCCGGGCCGAGGCCATGAGCCTCATCCTCGGCCGCTAGCGCGGCCGGCCCCCACGTCAGCCGCCTTCCTCAGATCCCGAGAAACCGCAAAGGAAGCCATGAGCCTCGCCGCCACCCCCGGTACCGGTCCGAACACCTTCCCCATCCCCGTCATCCGCAAGCGCCCCGTGCGCGCGGCCTGGGCTGAGCTGCCGCAGGATCGCACGCTGGTCATGGGCATCCTCAACGTCACGGCGGATTCCTTCTCCGACGGCGGCCGCTACCTCAACGTGGACGACGCCATCAACCACGGCCTCGAGCTGGTGCGTGCGGGGGCCGACATCATCGACGTGGGCGGGGAGTCAACGCGCCCCGGTGCCGACTTCGTGCCGCAGGAGGAGGAACTGGCGCGCGTGCTCCCGGTCGTCACGGCGCTCGTCGCGACGGGCGCCGTGGTCTCCGTCGACACCACGCACGTGGAGACGGCGCGGGCCTGCATCAAGGCCGGCGCTCACCTCATCAACGACGTGTCCGGGTTGACGCACGAGGAGGGCATGCCAGCCCTCATCGCCGAGACCGGCGTTCCCTACGTGCTCATGCACCGCCGCGGCGATCAGCAGAGCATGGACTCGCTCAACGACTACGCCGACACCGTGGCGGACGTGACGGCCGAGCTCCTCGAGCTGCGCGATCGCTTCGTGGCCGCCGGCGTGAAGCCCGAGCAGATCATCCTGGATCCGGGCGTGGGCTTTGCCAAGAACGCGGCCCAGAACTGGGAGCTGCTCGGCGCCACGGAGCACTTCGCCTCGCTTGGCCACCGCCTGCTCGTGGGGACGTCGCGCAAGCGCTTCCTCGGCTCGCTGCTGCAGGACCAGGGCCTGCCGAGCGATCCGCTGGATCGCGACGCCGCCACGGCGGCCACCACGGCGCTCGGCGCCCGGGCGGGCGCCTGGGCCGTGAGGGTGCACGACGTCGCCGCCTCGCGTGACGCTGTCCGCGTCGCCACTGCGTGGGGCCAGGGAGGGACGGCGTGATGGCCGTGTCCCCGGCCCACGACACCATCACCGTCACGGGCATCACCGCGACGGGTTTCCATGGCGTCTTTGAGCACGAGAAGCGCGACGGCCAGACCTTCCGCGTGGACCTCACGTTGCACACCTCCACGCGCGTGGCCGCCGCGAGTGACGATCTGCGCGACACGATCGACTACGGGGCGCTGGCCCAGGCCGTGGTCGCCGAAATCGAGGCCGGCCCCTACGACCTCATCGAGAAGCTGGCCGGCGTCATCGCCGATCGGGTGCTCTCCGAGTTCGACCCGGCGGCCGTGACCGTGAGCGTGCACAAGCCGCAGGCGCCCATCCCGGTGCCCTTCGACGACGTCGTCATCACGATCCACCGGGAGCGCGCATGAGTGCCGCGGCAGGCAGCGCTGGCGCGGTCGACGCCGGGCGCGAGGCCCTGGCGACGCCGCCAGCGCGCCCCGTCATCGCGGTGCTGGCCCTGGGCTCGAACCTGGGCGCCTCCGCGGACACGCTGAGCCAGGCGATCGCCGAGCTCGGCGCAGCCGACGGCGTGGAGGTTGTGGCCGAGTCCCCGCGCGTCGTCACGGCGCCCGTGGGCGGCCCGGAGGGGCAGCCTGACTACCTGAACCAGATCATCGAGGTGCACACCACCCTGGCCCCGCTGCAGCTGCTCGCGCTAGCGCACCGTGTGGAACAGGCCCACCACCGCGAGCGGATCGTGCGCTGGGGACCGCGCACCCTGGACATCGACATCATCACCTTCGGCACGCTCACGAGTGAGGACGAGGAGCTCACGCTCCCGCACCCGCGCGCGGCCGAGCGCGGCTTTGTCCTGGTGCCCTGGTCCTGGATGGATCCGGGGGCCTTCGTGGGCGGCAAGAGCGTCTTCGAGCTCGCCGAGCTGGCGGAGGACGCCTCCGGCGTGCGCGCCTATCAGCCGCCGGTCGAGGCCGGCGACGCGGCAGACGGAGCCGACGGCGCATGAGCCAGCTGCGCCCCATCTTCCTCCTCATCCTCGCCGTGCTGGCGGGGCTGCTGGGGGACATCGTCTCGGTGCTGGCGACCCTGCGCGGGTGGCCGGCCCCCGTGATGCACTGGGTCTCGCTCGTGACGCTGCTCGCCGTGGCCGCCGGGGTCATGGTGGGCGGCTGGCGCGTGTACCGCACGCGCAACCGCACGGCCAAGCGCGCCATCTCGCCGCTCGTGGCCTTCAGGGTGTTGCTCCTGGCGCAGGCGGCCGCCTACGCGGGAGCCGCGCTCGGCGGCTGGCACGCTGGCGTGCTCGTGGACCTCATCAGCGGCGGCGGCTTCGGCTCCGGCGCGAGCTGGGCCGCGCTGGTCCAGGTGATCGGCGGCGTCGTGCTCGCGGCCGTCGGGTTTGTGGTGCAGGCCTGGTGCAAGATTCCGCCGGAGGACTCCTCCGGCCAAGGGGACAAGGGGACCGAGGGTGTCGAAGGAGCTCATTGATCCGCCGGGGGACTGGGAGCGCGTCTCGCCCCGCCTCGTGGCGGTGCAGGAGATCAGCAACCTGATCACCTCGGTGGTGTTCCTGGCGATCGTCGCCGTGCCGCTCGTGCTGCGCCGGCTTGACGTCTGGCCCGGATACCCCGAGTGGATCAGCTGGACCCTCGGCGCCCTGGTGCTGCTCTTCGGCGCGATCGAGGCGATCGTGGTGCCCTTCCGCGTGCGCAATATGCGCTACGCGCTGCGCGCCGACGACCTCTGCGTGGCCCGCGGCGTGATCTTCCACCAGAGCGAGGTCATCCCCTACGGCCGCATCCAGTACGTGGACGTCAAGGCCGGCCCGCTGCTGCGCGCCTTCGGGCTGTGCGTGCTCCAGGTCCACACCGCCTCGCCCGATGCGCACCCGCAGATCGACGGGCTGAGCCGCGCGGACGGCGAACGCCTCCGCGACGAACTCGCGCGCCGCGGTGAGGAGAGGCTGGCGGGGCTGTGAGCGACGTCGTCGACCCGCGGTCCGAGCCGGGCGGCGCCGAGGCCGAGGTCCCGTGGCAGCGCGTCCACCCTGCCACGCCCTATCTGCGCGGCTGGCTCGCGATCGTGGTCATCTTCTTTGCCGCCGGCCGCCAATGGATCGACGGGATCTTTGCCCCGGACGGGCTCCAGGACGTCCGGTCGGCCCTGCCGTGGATCGTTGGCGGCGGGCTCGGAGTCTTGGCGCTCGTCGTCGCCGTGTTCTGGGTGCAGTGGCGCTTCATGAGTTATCGCGTGACGCCCAAGTACGTGCAGCTGCGCCGCGGGGTGCTCATGAAGCAGGAGCGCGAGGCGCGCCTCGATCGGGTGCAGGCAGTGGACATCGCCCGCCCCCTCCTGCCCCGGCTGCTCGGCCTCTCCGAACTGCGCTTCGAGGTGGCCGACGGCGGCGAGTCGGCCCTCAAGCTCGAGTTCCTGAAGGCCGCCGACGCCGAGGCGCTGCGCGTGCGCATCCTCGCGCTGGCCGCCGGGGCCCGGCACGACGCCGCGGGGCCGGGGCAGGCGAACTGGCCCGCCCCCGGCACGGGGCTGGGGACCGGCGGCCCGGCGCCTTTCGGCGCCGACCTGCCGGTGGCCCCGGGCGGGGCCGCCTCCGGGCACCCAGGCGACCCGGGCGGCGGAGCCGGCACAGCGCCGTCGGGCACTGCTAGCCCGCTGGGCGGCCAGCTGAGCGGTCCGCCCACCGAGAGCGCGGCGGCCGCGTGGGCGCGCCGCGCCGCCGAGGACTTCGCCGGGCACGACCCGGCAGGGCGCGTGAGCGGCGGGACCGAGGACGAGCGGATCGTGGCGCAAGTGCCCGTGGGCCGGCTCGTCGGCTCGCTCCTGCTGACGGTGGGGCCGTGGGTGGCGCTGCCGCTCATCGCGGCGATCGTGGCGCTGAACCTCGTGGGCTGGGGGCCCGGCGTGTTTGCGCTCGTGCCCATCGTGCTGGGCGGCGTGGCGGGGCTGTGGGGCTCCTTCAATCGAGACTTCGGCTTCCGCGCCGCCGTCTCCGCCGATGGGCTGCGCCTGCGCCACGGCCTGACCAACAGCAACCACCGGACGGTCCCGCCGGGGCGAGTGCAGGCCGTGCGGCTGCGCCGGCCGTGGCTGTGGCGCCACTTTGGCTGGGTCAGCGTGCAGGCGAACATCGCCGGTTACGGCAACGATCAGTCCGGCGACACCGCTGGCCGTTCGGTCATGCTGCCCGTGGGGACGCTTGCCGATGCCGCCGCGGTGCTTGCCGTGCTCCTGCCCGAGCCTGGCACACCGGACCCGGGCGGGCTGCTGCGCGAGGGGCTGGAAGGCTCCTCGCGTGAGAAGGGCTTCGAGTGCTCGCCGCGCTCCGCTCGGATCCTGTCGCCGTGGGCGTGGGGTCGTCAGGGCTTTGCCGTGACCGAACGCGTGCTGGCCGTGCGCACGGGGCGGCTGGGGCGGGACCTGGTGCTGGTGCCGCACGAGCGCACGCAGGGCATGCGCGCCGTGCAGGGATGGCTGGCCCGATCGCTTGGGGTGGCCGAGGTGCGGCTGTCCACCACCGCGGGCCCCGTCAACACCGGGATCCCCAACGTCGCCGCCGCCGCCGCAGGGGCGCTGCTGGACGGGCAAGTGGCCCGAGCCGTGGCCGCCGCCGCGCGCGACGACACGAATCACTGGCTGGCGGCCCGACCGGGCCCCGGCGCGCATCCCCGGGAGGACAGGGCATGAGCCGTCCAGGCAGGCTCGGATTCGGCATCATCGGCGCCGGCCGGGTGGGGCCGGTGCTCGGCTCCGCCCTGCGCGCGGCCGAGCACGCGGTGGTGGGCATCCACGCCGTCTCGGAGGACTCCGTGGAGCGGGCCGAGGCCATGCTCCCCGGGGTTCCCGTGCTGGAGATCCCGGAGCTGCTCCGGCGCAGCGAGGCGGTGCTCCTTGCGGTGCCCGATGACGCCTTGGAGCCCTTGGTCGCTGGCCTCGCCTCGGGCGGGCACTGGCGGGCCGGGCAGCTCGTGGTGCACACGAGCGCGCGCTTTGGCGTCGACGTCCTGACCCCGGCCAGAGAGGCCGGGGCGATTCCTTTGGCGATCCATCCGGCGTTTTCGTTCACGGGGACGAGCCTCGACCTGGGGCGGCTGTCCGCGGTCAGCTTCGGCGTAACCTCGGACCCCCTCATGCTGCCCGTGGCGCAGGCGTTGGCAGTGGAGCTGGGCGGCGAACCCGTGGTGATCGAGGAGGAGGACCGCGCGCTGTACGCCGCGGCGCTGCAACTCGCCTCTGAACCCATCGGGGCGGTGGAGGCCATGGCGTGGGAGGCACTGTCCTCGGTAGGGGTCGAGGACCCGTCCCGCGTGCTGACGCCGTTGCTCCGCTCCGGGGTGGAGAACGCGCTCATGAGCGGGCCAGCGGGCTACCGGGCGGCGGCGTTGGCCGCTGAGCCGGGGCGCGTGGGTTCCGCCGTGCGCGCATGGGGTCGCTACTCGGCCTCGGCCGGCGGTGCCGCTGGAGATGGTGCGGAGGCCGGGGTCTACGCCGCCCTGGTGCGGGCGGCCACGGCGCGGGCGGTGCGCCGGGGTGAGATTTCTGCCGAGCGGGCCGGCGCTGTACTGGACGCCCTGGCCTGGTAGGCGCGGGGTCTGCGTGGAGTCGGAGGCTTAGTTCCAGCGGTCGGCGGCCGCCCGGAGGAGCGGGCCAACGGCTCCGAGTTCGGCCATCACGGAGGCGACGGACTGGCCCACGGCCGTCTGCGACACCAGCCCCGCCGACTGGCCGGCGTACACGGGAGCCGCCGAGGCGTCTCCGGCCGCCCGCGCGGCGGTAACGCGCTCACGGAGGCGCTGCGCCGCGTCGTCGTGCCTCTCCAGGGCCGCGCGCAGCTCCTCCTGGCGGGGCGCCCATTCGGCGGCCACCGGGTTGTTGAGGGCGCGGCCGCCGTACTCGCCCGGCCAGGGCAGGCCGAGGGCGAGGTCGAAGACCGAGGTGTAGACGGTGTCGTCCAGGCCGGCCGCGGCGATCGCGTCCCGGAGCCGAGGCGCAAAGAGCGACTCGGCGCAGGCGAGGAATCGCGTGCCCACCCAGGCGCCCGCAGCGCCCGCCGCCAGCACGGCGGCGACGCCCTGAACCGTGGCGATGCCGCCGGCCGCGAGCACCGGCTTGGACCCGACGGCAGGGAACCCGGCGCCGGGTTGCGCGTGCCCGGACGGAGCGGAGCCGGACGCGGCGAGCCGCGAACGCTCGAGGGCGTATTGAAGGAGCGGCAGGGTGGCCGCCTCGTTGAGGCCGTGGCCGCCGCCCTCGGCCCCGCGCACCACCACGACGTCGATGTGGGGGTCGGCGAGGGCGGCGCGGACCTCGGCCGCCGTCCCCACCTGCACCGCCACCACGGCGCCCGCCCGGGCGGCGATGGCCGCGGGCACCGTGGGGTCGCCCGCTGCCAGGGCGATCACCGGCGGGTCAAACTCGAGCGCGCGGTGGAGGGCGGCGTTGTTCTCCAGGGCCAGGGACCACGCCATGAGACCGACGCCCCAGGAACCGGTGCGTGCCGCGCGTGAGGCCGCTCCGGGCGTCGACGCAGGGCCGGCCGTGGAAGGCCCCGGACCGGCTGGCTCGCTGCCGGGCAGGGCGGAGCCGTCGGCGCGGGCCAGCTCAGCAGCCAGGCCGAGCTCCTGGCTCACAAGACCGTCGGACGCGCCGTGGCCCACCGCCACAAAACCGAGCCCTCCGCTGCGGCGCACGGCGGTGGCCATGGCCCCGCCGGCCGCGCCGGCCATGGGGGCGTTGATCACCGGGTGGGTCAACCGCAACGCAGCCCAACGCTCTTGATGGGGGACGGACTCTGGTGCGGAGGGCATCGTCATGGCTCTAGTGAACTCCACGCCGGCGCGTGGGAGAAGGGCGAAGGAGGCCACGCTCATTCACGCCCGGGCCAATAAGCATTCAATGCACCATCAAATGCAATACAAGGGTGTAGTTATGAACTGGCTCACGACGCGACCGTGACCGCCGGGCCCGGGGCCCACCGACGGGCGCCTCGACGGAGCTGGATCCGCGGAATCATGCGGATTCCGGCAACACTGAGGGAGGGAGGG
>JALAHE010000082.1 GCA_022712075.1 Galactobacter sp. | reverse complement strand
CGAGGAGATGGAGCGCGCCTACCGCAAGTGGATGCGCTGGAACGCCGCGATCATGGTGCACCGCGCCCAGGCGCCCGGCATCGGCGTGGGTGGCCACATCTCCACGTACGCTGGCGCTGCCACGCTGTACGAGGTCGGCTTTAACCACTTCTTCCGCGGTCAGGATCATCCCGGCGGCGGCGACCAGATCTTCTTCCAGGGCCACGCCTCGCCGGGCATGTACGCCCGCGCGTTCATGGAGGGTCGCCTCTCCGAGGACGACATGGACGGCTTCCGCCAAGAGAAGTCGAAGGAGGGCCACGCCCTTCCCTCGTACCCGCACCCGCGCATGATGCCGGAGTTTTGGCAGTTCCCGACCGTGTCCATGGGCCTGGGCCCGGCCAACGCGATCTACCAGGCGCAGCTGAACCGCTACCTGCACAACCGCGGCATCAAGGACACCTCGCAGCAGCAGGTCTGGGCCTTCCTCGGCGACGGCGAGATGGACGAGCCGGAGAGCCGCGGCTTCCTGCAGCTGGCCGCCAACGAGAAGCTCGACAACCTCAACTTCGTGATCAACTGCAATCTGCAGCGCCTGGATGGCCCGGTGCGCGGCAACGGCAAGATCATGCAGGAGCTCGAGGCGTTCTTCCGCGGTGCCGGCTGGAACGTCATCAAGGTCGTCTGGGGCCGCGAGTGGGACTCGCTGCTGGCCAAGGACGACGAGGGCGCGCTCGTTGACATCATGAACACCACGCCGGATGGCGACTACCAGACCTACAAGGCCGAGTCCGGCGCCTTTGTGCGTGAGCACTTCTTCGGCAAGGACCCGCGCACCAAGGACATGGTCGCCGACATGGGCGACGACGAGATTTGGAACCTCAAGCGCGGCGGCCACGACTACCGCAAGGTGTACGCGGCCTACAAGGCGGCGACGGAGCATCAGGGCCAGCCCACGGTAATCCTGGCCCACACGGTCAAGGGTTACGGCCTGGGCACGCACTTCGAGGGCCGCAACGCGACCCACCAGATGAAGAAGCTCACGCTGGATGATCTGAAGGCCTTCCGCGATCACCTGCGCATCCCGATCACGGACGAGCAGCTGGAGAAGGATCCCTACCGTCCGCCGTACTACCACCCCGGGATGGACGCCCCGGAGATCCAGTACCTCATGACGCGCCGCCACGCCCTGGGTGGCTTCACGCCCGAGCGCCGCACGCGTCACACCGAGCTGGCCCTCCCGGGCGAGAAGGCCTACACCGCGGCGACCCGCGGCTCGGGCACGCAGCAGGCGGCCACCACCATGGCCTTTGTGCGCCTGCTCAAGGACCTCATGCGCGACAAGCAGTTCGGCAAGCGCATCGTGCCGATCGTGCCCGACGAGTCCCGTACCTTCGGCATGGACTCCTTCTTCCCCACGGCCAAGATCTACAACCCGGCCGGGCAGAACTACATCTCCGTTGACCGCGAGCTGGTGCTTGCCTACAAGGAGTCCGCGCAGGGTCAGCTGATCCACCCTGGCATCAATGAGGCGGGCGCCGTGGCGGCCTTTACGGCGGCCGGCACGTCCTATTCGACGCACGGCGAGCCGCTCATTCCGGTCTACGTCTTCTACTCGATGTTCGGCTTCCAGCGCACGGCCGACGCCTTCTGGGCCGCCGGCGACCAGATGGCGCGCGGATTCGTGATCGGCGCGACCGCCGGCCGCACCACGCTGACGGGCGAGGGCCTGCAGCACGCCGACGGCCATTCGCACCTGCTCGCGGCGACCAACCCGGCCGTGGTCTCCTACGACCCCGCGTACGGATACGAGATCGGGCACATCATGCGCTCCGGCCTCGAGCGCATGTACGGCGGCAAGCACGCCGACCCGGACGTCATGTACTACGTCACCGTGTACAACGAGCCCTACGTGCAGCCCGCCGAGCCGGCGGACGTGGACGTCGAGGGCATCGTGAAGGGCATCCACCGCGTGTCCCCGGCCGCCGCTGTCGCCGCCGACGCGCCCAAGGCCCAGCTGCTCGCCTCGGGCGTGGCCGTGCCGTGGACCATCGAGGCCCAGCGCCTGCTCGCCGAGGACTGGGGCGTGGCCGCCGACGTGTGGTCCGTGACCTCCTGGAACGAGCTGGCCCGCGACGGCCACGCCGCAGACGCCGCGACCTTCGAGGACGGCGAGGACCGCGAGGCCTACGTGACCTCCAAGCTCGCCGGCACCGAGGGCCCGATCGTGGCGGTCTCCG
Organism: Galactobacter sp.; assembly: GCA_022712075.1. Lineage (GTDB taxonomy): Bacteria > Actinomycetota > Actinomycetes > Actinomycetales > Micrococcaceae > Galactobacter. The sequence goes on along the minus strand of JALAHE010000082.1, from coordinate 15,508 downwards.
ACCACATGAAGGCCGTGCCCGAGCAGCTGCGCCCGTTCATCCCCGGCGACTACTCCGTGCTGGGTGCCGACGGCTTCGGCTTCTCCGACACCCGCGCCGCCGCGCGCCGCTTCTTCCGCATCGACGCGCACTCCGTGGTCGTCAAGGCGCTGCAGCGCCTGGAGAAGCAGGGCAAGGTCCCGGCCGGCACGTGGCGCGAGGCGTACAACAAGTACCGCATCGACGTCGTCACCGCGGGCACCTCGGGCAACGCCGGGGGCGACGCCTGATCCCTCGCTGAGCCTCCGGCGCCGCACCGCCGGATCCGCGAACGGCCCCTCTCCTTGCCGAGGCAAGGAGAGGAGCCGTTCCTCGTTGTGATCCCTCACAGTGGCAGGAAATACACGACGGCGCGTGGCGCGCACACGCCGTCGGGTTGGCGTGCGATTCTGGGGCCAAGGCGGTGGTTTTGCTGGGGAGGAGGCGCACCATGAGGCCGGGCGAGGGCAGCAACGGGGACGAGCGTGAGTTCGAGGGCGAGCCGTGGATGGACGGCGAGGAGGATCGCTTCGATCGCTCCAAGGTGCACGCCATCCAGGCCGGTGGGCTGAGTCCCACGGGCGGCCTGCGTTCGGGATTCGAGGACGAGGTGGACGGCCACCTGCTCTGGATCGGTGCGCTCGCGCTCCTGGTACCAGGACCGTACCCGGCGGGGTTCCTGGGCGGCCTGCTCGTGGCCGACTCCGAAGCGGACGACACCCCCGCCGTCACGATCAATACGGGCGTGAGCGCCGGGGCGGTGTTCGTCTACACCGAGGCCCTGGCCATGCAGCCCGCCCGGGTCGAGGCCGACTTCGAGGACGTCGTGGAGCTCTCGGTGCGGGTGGATCAAGGGCCGGTGTTCGTCGAGGGCGGCCTGGACCGCGACTCCTCGCTCGATCGGCGCCTCGACGGCCACGGACCCGGTTGGTACCGCGTGCGGGTGCACGCCGTGAACCGCGACCTAGAGGACGGCGAGGAAGCAACGGCGCCGTGGGAGCAGTACCTGGTCCAGGCCTGGCCGGAGGAAGGCTGCCGGGACGCACTCGTGTGGCGCGAGCTGAGCCGCGTCTCGGCGTCCCTCGACGACCTGGTCGACGCGCCCGAGCGTAGCTGGGGCAGCGACGAGGCGCCGCGCGTCATCGCCATGAACCCCGAGTGGGTCGAGCCGGCGCCCACGGTCCACTACGACCGCCCCCAGATCCCGCGCCCTGAGGCCGTCGCCTGGTCCGGTGAGGAATGGGAGGAGCTCTACGGCGAGGACGGCCCGGCTGAGCCGGCCCTGGGGCTGGAGCGCCGCTATCTCGAGCTGCTGTTGGGGCGGGGCTTCGTGGAGGACGATCCCTCCGACGCCGCGGTACTGGCCGCCGTGCGCCTGCGCGTCACGGAGGAGCAGATGCGCGAGCGCGTGGCCGGCTGGGAGTCACAACGCGGGGCCGAGGCCTAACGAAGGGGAATCGCATGACCGACGAAGAGGACACTGACTGGGACGCGCCAGCCCGCGAAGCGCTGGAGCGCTCACTGAAGCTGGGGGATGAGGCGCCGGACGGGCGTGCGCGGGAGGCGGTGGAACTCTGCGCGGAGTTCCACAACCTCTACCTTGGGACGGAGGCGCCACTGGTCGTTCCTCCCGTCGGCGAAGGGCTCTACGACGGTGGCCTGATACACACGGGTGTGGACCTGACGGAGGGGCTGGGCCTGGTCGTCTCGACGGGGATGCACTCGGGTCAGGCGCTCTGTTTCCAGGAGACCCTGGCCGGGCCTCCCGCCGCCGTCGAGTCGGGGTGGGAAGAGGTGACCGAGGTGTCCCTCCGAGTCGACAACGGTCCCTTGCTCTGGGGCAACGGCGGAGCTGAGACGGGCGAGGAGCCCATCGATACGCTCGGGCCCGGTTGGTACCGGGTCCGCATGCACGCGGTGAATCGCGAGCTGATGGCCGGGGACGTGTGTGACCTCCCCGTAGAGAGGTATTTCGCCCAGGCATGGCGGGAGAACGGCCCGCGGGATGGACTGGTTTTCCGCGAAATCGCGGTTTCGGAGTACAGGAGACCCGTGCTGGTCAACGACGACGCCCCGCGGGTCCTTGCGGTGGACCCGCAGTGGGTCGAGCCGCCTTTGTGGAGGGCCCCCTTCCTCGACCTCGGCTGAGCATCCGGCGAGGGGCCCCGACCGAGGCGAGGCGAGGCCGAAACCCGGCCGTGCGCCGTCGTGCCTTTCCGCTCAAGACGGTGAAGGGCCCCGGAACGGGGCCGACGATTCCGAGGGGATAGTCGGCCCTCGGAACCATCGGTCCCGCTCCGGGGCCCGTTGACCCCGTCCCGCGTGTCCGCGCGAGGGTCGGGGTGGTTCGTGGTGTGCGGCGCTCAGCCGCGGACGAAGCGCAGCACGCCGTGCACCACGCCGCCGAGGCGGGAGGGGCGGCGCGGGCGCGAGGAGCCCGGGAAGTCCGGGTCGCAGCCGCCGGCCGGGAACTCGGGCCACTGCAGCTCGGTGCCGGGCTCCACGATGCGGGCGTGCATCGGCAGCGAGCTCGTGATGGGGCGCGGGTCCGCGGGGGAGCGGGAGCCAAGAATGGCCGGAGCGTGCGTGTTCGCGGAGTTGTGCTGGAGAGTCATGACCCACCTCTTTCCGTGGCCTACATTCCGCAATGTGGAATGTGAAGTTCGAATGGTGGAACTAGTCTGCATGCGCCACCGTCGGAGCGCAAGGGGTATCCCATTTTCAATCTCATGGTGAACAGGGGGTTGACAGGGGCAGTGTGACCCCGGTTACATAGTCGTCAGCAGGAAAAACGGAATCAAAATTCCGCCATACGAAACATCGAGTCAATCCCGGGCACCCCAGCCCGAGGGGGTAAGGGTGTTCAGCCGGGCGGGCCACATCACGAGTGGAAAGCGCTGACACCCATGCTTTTGTCGATCTTCAACACCCTAGAGCCCGTCGAGGCCGCCGCTGCAGTGCGGCCCGCCGTCGACGTGGACCGCTGGGTGGACGCCGTCGTCGACGGCCGGCCCTACGCGAGCCGCGAGGCCCTCCTGGCCCACGCCGCGCAGATCCCGGCGTTCACCGATCAGGAGATCGCCGCAGCCCTGGCGCACCACCCCCGCATCGGCGAGAAGCCGAAGGGCGACTCCGCCGAGGCCGAGCTCTCCCGCAGCGAACAGGCCGGCGTCGGCGTCGACCGCGACGCCCAGCTCGCCCAGAAGCTCGCCGAAGGCAACGCCGCCTACGAGGCCCGCTTCGACCGTGTCTTCCTCATCCGCGCGGCAGGCCGCTCGGTTCCCGAGATCCTCGAGAACCTGGAGCGCCGTCTCGGACAGGATGAGGCCACCGAAAACGCGGAGGTCGCCGATCAGCTCGCGCAGATCGCCCTCCTCCGCCTCGAGGGGATCGTGGAGGCCGACGCCGCTGGCGACACGCGCAGCCACATCACCACCCATGTGCTCGACACCGGGACCGGGAGGCCTGCCTCCGGTGTCAAGGTCACGCTGGAAGCCAACACGGACTCCGGCTGGCAAGAGATCGGACGAGGTGAGACCGACGACGACGGTCGCATCAAGAACCTCGGTCCGACGGAGGTCGCAATAGGCCACTACCGGTGCACGTTCGACACCGGCGCCTACTACGGGAGCAAGGGTACGGAAACCTTCTTCCCCGCGGTCGTCATCGAGTTCACCGTCGCCGACGCGCTCGCTCACTACCACGTGCCTCTTCTCATCAGCCCATTTGCCTACTCGACGTACCGAGGGAGTTAACATGACCGCCACCGCTGACACCACCACCGGCACCCGCATCGTTCTGGGGAAGAACCAGTACGGCAAGGCCGAGGTCCGCCTCGTCAAGATCACGCGCGACACCGATCGCCACCAGATCGAGGACCTCAACGTCACCTCGCAGCTGCACGGCGACTTCAACGCCGCCCACCGCGACGGCGACAACGGCCTGGTCGTCCCGACCGACACCCAGAAGAACACCGTCTACGGCCTGGCCCGCGACGGCGTGGGCGCGGTCGAGGACTTCCTCATCCGCCTCGGCAGCCACTTCGTGAACGAGTTCGAGTGGATCGAGGGTGGCCGCTGGGCCGCCGAGCAGTACTTCTGGGATCGCATCAACGATCACGACCACGCCTTCTCCCGCAACAAGTCCGAGGTCCGCACCGCGGTGCTGGAGATCAAGGACGGCGAGAAGAACGTCGTCGCCGGCATCCAGGACCTGACCGTCCTGAAGTCCACCGGCTCCGAGTTCCACGGCTTCCCCGTGGATCGCTACACCACGCTGAAGGAGACCTCCGATCGCATCCTCGCGACGGACGTCACCGCCCGCTGGCGCTACTCCGCCGCCGCCGTCGAGGCCGGCATCGATTTTGACGCCGTCTTCGCAGACGTGCGCAAGCGCCTCCTCACCACGTTCGCCAACACGCACTCCCTTGCCCTGCAGCAGACCATGTTTGCCATGGGCGAGGACGTGCTGACCGCGCATCCGGAGATCGAAGAGATCAAGATGTCGCTGCCGAACAAGCACCACTTCCTCGTTGACCTGGAGGTCTTTGGCCAGGACAACCCCAACGAGGTCTTCTTCGCCGCCGATCGCCCGTACGGCCTGATCGAGGCGACCATTCAGCGCGAAGGCGGCGCTGAGTCCCACCAGATCTGGGAGAACATCCCCGGCTTCTGCTGATTTCCCACCCTTGATGACCGGTTGAGTCAGGCGGGCCGCGCCGCACCGCGGCCCGCCTGCGCGCAACAAAGGAGTTTCGCGTGATGACAAGCAAGTCGAAGACCCCCGCACCCCCCTCCACCGCACCGGAGGACGAGCGCCTGCCGTTCGGCCGCACCGTAGCGTTCGGCCTCCAGCACGTCCTGACGATGTACGGCGGCATCATTGCCCCGCCGCTCATCATCGGCCAGGCCGCCGGCCTCTCGAGCGACCAGATCGCCCTGCTCGTGGCCTGCTGCCTCTTCATTGGCGGCCTCGCCACCATCCTTCAGTCGTGGGGCATCCCGTTCTTCGGCTCCAAGCTTCCGCTGGTCCAGGGCACCTCCTTCGCGTCGGTGTCCACCATGGGCGCCATCGTCTCCGGCGCCCCGGATCACGTGCACGGCCTGCAGTCGGTCTTCGGCTCGGTCATCGTTGCAGCGGCGATCGGCTTCCTGATCGCGCCGTTCTTCGCGAAGATCATCCGCTTCTTCCCGCCGGTCGTGACCGGCGTGGTCATCACCATGATCGGCGTCTCGCTGACGCCGGTCGCGGCGAACTGGGCCATGGGCGGCAACGCCAAGGCCGAGAACTACGGCTCGCTGCAGAACATCGGCCTCGCTGCCCTCGTGTTCGCGCTGACGATCCTCTTCTCCAAGCTGGGCAACGCCGCGATCTCCCGCCTCTCGATCCTGCTCGCCATGGTCGTCGGCACCCTGGTCGCCATCCCGCTGGGCATGGCGGACTTCTCCAAGGTCGGCACGGGTGCCATCTTCGCCTTCCCGCAGCCGCTGGCCTTCGGCATGCCGATCTTCGAGTTCGGCGCCATCCTGTCCATGACCATCGTCGTCATCGTGATCCTCACGGAGACCACGGCGGACATCCTTGCGGTCGGCGAGATCACGGGCGCCAAGGTGGACTCCAAGCGCATCGCCAACGGCCTGCGCGCCGACATGGCCTCCACGTTTGTTGCCCCGTTCTTCAACACCTTCACGCAGTCGGCGTTCGCCCAAAACGTGGGCCTTGTGGCGATCACCGGCGTGAAGTCGCGCTTCGTGGTCACGGCCGGCGGCGGCATCCTCGTGGTCCTCGGCCTGCTGCCGATCCTCGGCCGCGTCGTCGCCGCGATCCCCACGCCCGTCCTGGGTGGTGCAGGCATCGTGCTCTTCGGTACCGTCGCCGCCTCGGGCATCCGCACGCTCTCCAAGGTCAACTACGACGGCTACAACCTGATCATCGTCGGCGCCTCGATCGCCTTCGGCGGCATCCCGATCGTGAAGCCCGAGTTCTACAACCACTTCCCGGACTGGGCCGCAACCATCCTGCACTCGGGCATCAGCTCCGCCGCCATCATGGCCGTGCTGCTGAACATCATCTTCAACGAGATCCAGGGCGGTAACTCCAAGAAGGGCTCAGTGTTTGTTGCGGCCCCGCCGCGCATGGTCCGCGAGGAGGAGCTGGACAACCTCGAGGACGGCGATTCCTACGTGGGCGGCAAGCTCGTCGACGCCGAGGGCAACGAGGTCAAGGTCGTGACGGCGCAGCAGCAACTCACGGAGCTCAAGCGCCACGCCAAGGCCTGCGAGAAGAACAACGTGCCGGTGCCGGAGTCGGTCACGGCCGCGCTGCAGAAGATCGAGCGCGACGGCACCCTGCCCTCCGGCGGTCACTGACCACTCGATCCACCGAACCCGCCGGCGGCGTCAGCCAGGCCGTCGGCGCATGCAGGAGGCGCTCCCCGTGTGGGGGAGCGCCTCCTCGCGCGTTTCGGGGACTCGACTTTGCGTGGCGTACGTCGTGAAACGGGGTGCCTTAACGGCGTACGGCACGCATTTTCGGGTGCACGACGGCGCCCGGGCGCCTGGGGTGCGTCCCGCCCGCCGGGCGCTGGCTGGGACCGGGCCCCGCGCCGTCGTGCGTTGGGGGGTGCGGCGGGGCACGCCGCCTTCGCGAGTGCCTTGTGTCGCCCGGCGCGTTTGGCGAGTGGCGCGTGTCGGCGAAACGGCCCGGGAGGCGACACACGGCACTCGCGGGGGAGCGGAAACGGCACACGGCACTCGCGAACGGGTGCGGCCGCCGAGTTTGCGTGGCGTGGGTCGTGAAGGGGGGTGTCTTGGCGGCGCAAGGCACGCAAAGTCGTATCACCGGCGCTCGAGCCCGAGCCGCCAAAGAAAAACCGCGGGCCGGCCTGCCCTGAAGGGAAGCCGGCCCGCGGTGAGGCGCAGGGAAACTCAGGCGCCGGAGCGCAGGGCCTGCGAGATCGCGGCGGCGGCGGCCGTCAGGGCCGGCACCGCGCGGTCGGCGAAGGACTCGTCCACACGGGAGATCGGGCCGGAGACCGAGACGGCCAGGCGCGTCGCAGAGTCGGGGATGGCCACGGCGTAGCAGCGCGAGCCCATCTCCTGCTCCTGCTCGTCCACGGCGTAGCCGCGCTCGCGCGTGGCCTCGAGGTCGGCCAGGAGCGACTCGACGTCGGTGTGCGTGTTGACGGTGCGGGAGGCCATGCCCGTGCGCTCCATGAGCGAGCGGACCTGCTCCTCCGGCAGCTGCGCCAGGATCGCCTTGCCCACGCCGGAGTAGTGCAGCGGCACGCGCTGGCCCACCTCGGTGAACATGCGCATGGCGTGAGGGGAGGGCACCTGGCCCACGTAGGTGACGCGGTCGTCGTCGAGGACGGCCAGGTTGGCGGTCTCGCCGAGCTGGTCCACGAGCGAGCGCATGATCGGCTTGGCCAGCGCCCCGAGCTGGCGGTTGGCGACCTCGCCCAGGTGGATGAGGCGCGGGCCCAGCGCGTAGCTGCGGTCGGGCAGCTGGCGCACATGGCCCATGCTCACGAGCGTGCGCAGCAGGCGGTGGATGGTGGGCAGCGGCAGGGGCGTGCGTTGGCTGAGCTCGCTCAGGGTCAGCTCGCCGCCGGCGGCCGCGATGGTCTCGAGGAGAGCGAAGGCTCGCTCCACGGATTGGACGCCGCCGGAACGGGTCGGGGTCTCCTGCGTTCCTTGTGTCATGGCAGGCATCCTATCGCTATGTGGGGGAATCTTTCCGCACTCTGGATAAGTTGCGCGTGATCTGGTTCACTTGTGCCAAGATCTCATCAGTCAGAATCTTTCTTCCACGATACGAAATCTTGAGGAGGCACTCATGGCCGCTCCTAGCCCCGGCTACTCGATGACCCTGCGCGTGGAGGCTCCCGCGTCGTTCACCGCCACGAGCGAGATCGCCAACGCGATCGGTGCCGCCGGTGCCGCCGTGACCGCCCTGGACGTCGCCGAGTCCACGCACTCCAAGCTCGTCGTGGACGTCACCTTCGACACCACGGACGCCGATCACGGCCAGCGCGTGCGCAACGAGATCGACGCCCTGGAGAACATCTCGGTCCGTCAGGCCTCCGACCGCACCTTCCTCATGCACCTCGGCGGCAAGCTCGAGGTCGTCCCCAAGGTGCCGCTGCGCAACCGCGACGACCTCTCCCGCGCCTACACGCCCGGCGTCGCCCGCGTCTGCATGGACATCTACGAGCACCCCGAGAACGCCCGCAACCTCACGGTGAAGCGCAACACGGTCGCCGTGGTCACCGACGGCACCGCCGTCCTGGGCCTGGGCGACATCGGCCCCGCCGCCGCCCTCCCCGTCATGGAGGGCAAGGCGGCCCTCTTCAAGCAGTTCGCCGACGTCGACGCCTGGCCCGTCTGCCTCGACACGAAGGACACCGACGAGATCGTCGCCATCGTGAAGGCCCTCGCCCCCGTCTACGGCGGCGTGAACCTCGAGGACATCGCGGCCCCGCGCTGCTTCGAGATCGAGGCCCGCCTCCGCGAGGAGCTCGACATCCCCGTCTTCCACGACGACCAGCACGGCACCGCCATCGTCACCCTCGCCGCCCTGCGCAACGCGCTGCTCGTGGTGGGCAAGAGGATCGAGGACGTCAAGATCGTCGTCTCCGGCGTCGGCGCCGCCGGCCACGCCATCATCCAGCTCCTCATCGGTGCAGGCGCCTCCAACATCGTCGCCGCCGGCCGCGCCGGCACCATCGCCCGCGGCCAGCAGCACACCGACGAGCACCGCCAGTGGATCGCCGACAACACGAACCAGGACGCCTTCGAGGGCACCATCCACGAGGCCCTGGTCGGCGCCGACGTCTTCATCGGCGTCTCCGCCCCCGGCCTGCTCCAGGAGGAGCACGTCGCCTCCATGGCCGACGGCGCCATCGTCTTCGCCATGGCTAACCCCGACCCTGAGGTGGACCCCGCCGTTGCGGCCAAGCACGCCGCCGTCGTGGCCACCGGCCGCTCCGACTACCCGAACCAGATCAACAACGTTCTGGCCTTCCCGGGTGTCTTCCGCGGCCTGCTTGACGCCAACGTCTCCGACATCACCACCGAGATGCTCGTGGCCGCGGCGGACGCGATCGCCGATCGCGTGAGCCCCGAGGAGCTCAACCCCGGTTACATCGTTCCCAGCGTGTTCGACGCTCAGGTCGCACCCGACGTCGCGGCGGCCATCGCCGCGGTGGTGGCCAAGAGCCGCTGACCCGAACACGTTGATCCCCCACCACACACAAGAGAAGCCAGTAGGAGGCAACTCATGAGCATCACGCTGACCCGCCACCCCGAGCACGCCCGCGCGGCCGAGATCCTCTCGGACGACGCGCTGGCCTTCATCGAGGAGCTGCACCACCGCTTCGCCGGCCGCCGCGCCGAGCTGGTGGCGGCACGCGAGGACCGCCGCCAGGAGGCCAGCGCGAGCGGCACCCTGGATTTCCTGCCGGAGACCCAGGCCGTTCGCGAGGGCGACTGGAAGGTGGCGCCGGCCCCGGCCGCGCTGCAGGACCGCCGCGTGGAGATCACCGGCCCGGCCTCCCCGGCCAAGATGGCGATCAACGCCCTCAACTCCGGCGCCAAGGTCTGGCTCGCCGACCTCGAGGACGCGTCCACCCCCACGTGGGAGAACGTGATCGACGCCGTCGCGAACCTCACCGACGCCGCCCGCGGCACGCTGGAGTTCACCTCGCCGGAGGGCAAGGAGTACCGCGTCCGCGAGGACCAGAACACTGCGGTTGTCGTGGTCCGCCCGCGCGGCTGGCACCTCCCCGAGGAGCACGTGCTCGTGGACGGCCAGGAGGGCGTCGGCGCGCTCGTCGACTTCGGCCTGCACTTCTTCCACAACGCGAAGACCCTCACCGAGTCCGGCCAGGGCCCCTTCTACTACCTGCCCAAGATGGAGCACCACCTCGAGGTGCGCCTGTGGAACGAGGTCTTCACCTTCGCCCAGGAGTACATCGGCATCCCGCACGGCACCATCCGCGCCACGATGCTCATCGAGACCATCCCCGCCGCCTTCCAGATGGAGGAGTTCCTCTACGAGCTGCGCGATCACGCCTCGGGCCTGAACGCCGGTCGCTGGGACTACCTCTTCTCCATCGTGAAGACCTTCCGCGACTCCACGGCCGGGGACTTCGTGCTCCCGGACCGCGGCGCCGTCTCCATGACGAGCCCCTTCATGCGCGCCTACACCGAGCTGCTCGTGAAGACCTGCCACCGCCGCGGCGCCTTCGCCATGGGCGGCATGGCCGCCGTCATCCCGGACCGCAAGCAGCCCGAGGTCACCGCCGCGGCGTTCGCCAAGGTCCGCGACGACAAGACCCGCGAGGCCGGCGACGGCTTCGACGGCTCGTGGGTGGCGCACCCGGACCTGGTCCCCGTGTGCCAGGAGATCTTCGACGGCGTGCTCGGCGAGAAGCCGAACCAGGTGGACCGCCTCCGCGAGGAGGTCCAGGTGACCCCGGCCCAGCTGCTCGACGTCGCCGGCGCCTCCGGCGAGGTCACCGAGGCCGGCCTGCGCATCAACCTCTACGTGGCGGTCGCCTACACGGCCGTCTGGCTCTCCGGCAACGGCGCCGTGGCGATCCACCACCTCATGGAGGACGCGGCCACCGCCGAGATCTCCCGCACGCAGATCTGGCAGCAGGTCAACCAGGGCGTGACGGCGGCCGACACCGGAAACGTCATCACCTACGAGCTGGTGCAGTCGGTGCTCGCCGAAGAGGTCGAGCGCCTGCGCGGCGAGGTCGCCGACGAGGAGCGCTTCGAGCGCTACTACGCCCCGGCCGCCGCGCTCATCTCCCGTCTCGTCTCCGGTCGCCCGGAGGACTACGAGAACTTCCTCACGCTGCCGGCGTACCGTCTGCTGGATCAGCTCAACACCCAGGCAGGCGCACGATGACCACGTCCCCGACCAGCACCGACATGGGCGTCCTCTCCGAGGCCGACCTCAGCCGCGCAGACGAGGCCCTTGCGGGCACGGACGCGCTGCTGGCCCGGGAGTACCCGGGCGATCGCGAGGTCCGCCAGCCCGTGCACACCGTCTACGTGGGCATGGATCGCTACACCCCGGAGCTTCCGGCGCAGTGGGGCCAGCAGGCCCTCGCCGCGGCGGCCGCGCATGGTGGCGTGGCCGGCGTGGCCGAGCTCGTCGGGCTGGGCGGGGACGCCGGTCTCATCGCCAACGTCCAGCGCAAGCTGGAGAACGAGCCCATCGAGGACCTGCGCCTGGATGCGGAGGACGGCTACGGGGATCACCCGGAGCGCGAGGATCAGGACGTCGTCCTCATGGCCACCCGCGTGGCCGAGGCGATGGAGCGGGGCCTCACCACGCCGTTCATCGGGACGCGCTTCAAGTGCCTCGAGGCGCCCACGCGCCGCCGCGGCCTGCGCACCCTCGACCTCTTCGTTTCCACGCTCATGAACCGCGCCGGGCGCCTGCCCGAGGGTCTGACCATCACCCTGCCCAAGGTCTCCACCCTGGAGCAGGTCGAGGTCATGGTCGAGGTCTGCCGCAAGCTGGAGCAGGCCCACGGCCTGCCCGAGCGCACGCTGACCTTCGAGGTCCAGGCCGAGACGCCGCAGATCATCCTGGGCGGCGACGGCACGATCACCGCCGCCCGGCTCTTGCGCGTGGGCGACGGGCGCATCACCTCGCTGCATTACGGCACGTACGACTATTCGGCGTTCCTGGGCATCGACGCGGCGCACCAGTCCATGGAGCACCCCGTCGCGGACGCGGCGAAGGACCTGCTCCAGCTCGCCGTGGCGGCCACGGGCGTGCACCTTTCCGACGGCTCGACCAACATCCTGCCGATCGGCGAGCAGGCCCCCGCGGCCTGGGCGCTGCACGCGCGGTTGGTGCGTCGCCACCTCGAGCGCGGCATCCGCCAGGGCTGGGACCTGCATCCCGCCCAGCTCGTGACGCGCTACCTGGCGACCTACGCCTACTACCGCGACGGCTACGAGCAGGCCGCCACCCGCCTCGCGAACTATCTGGGCGGCGTCCAGACCGCGATCATGGACGAGCCGGCCACGGCCCGCGCCCTCGCCGGCTTCCTGCACCGCGGCATCGTCTGCGGCGCGATCTCGGCCGAGGATCTCGCCGCGGTCGCCCCGCTCACGCCGGAGCAGGTCGCCGAGGGCGCCCGCCCGCCGGCCCGCTGAGCGGCCGCCCCGCCCGCAGGGCGGGGATCCTACGGCACGACGGCGCGTGGGTGCCTCCCACACCAGGGAGGCACCCAGGCGCCGCGGCCCACACCACGTCACCGACCGGCGGCGGGCATTCTTGGCATCAAGGGACCGCGGCGAAGCACCAGCCCCACCCGGCCCGCACCGGGGGTGGCACCAGAAGAAGGAGATGACCACCATGAGCGAGACCACCGCTGCCCAGCGCGTTGAGGCTCCCTACTACGCCCCGCACGGCGGCCACCCGCCGCAGAGCGATCTGCTGACGGACCGCGCGATCGTCACCGAGGCCTACACGGTCATCCCGCGCGGCGTCATGAAGGACATCGTCACCTCGGTCTTCCCCGAGTGGACCGGCACGCGCGCCTGGGTGCTCAACCGCCCGGTGGCCGGCGGCGCCACGACCTTCGCCCAGCACATCCTCGAGGTGCTGCCGGGCGGCGGCGCCGAGAAGCCCGAGCCGCAGGAGGAGGTGGCCGGCTTCCTGTTCGTCATGGAGGGCGAGCTCACCGTGATCCACGAGGGCCAGAGCCACGTGCTCACGCCCGGCGGTTTCGCGTTCGTCCCGGCCGGCAGCGGCTGGAGCGCCAAGAACGACGGCGCCGAGCCGGCCCGCTTCCACTGGTTCCGCAAGCGCGCCGAGCCGCTCGAGGGCCACCCCGCCCGTTTTGCCGTGGGCAACGAGCGCGACGTGGTGCCCGGCTCCATGCCCGGCACGGACGGCCGCTGGCGCACCACGCGCATGCTGGATCCGCAGGACCTCGGCTACGACTTCGGCGTGAACATCGTGACGTTCGAGCCCGGCGCCTCCATCCCGTTCGCGGAGACCCACATCATGGAGCACGGCCTGTACGTGCTGCAGGGCAAGGGCGTCTACCGTCTCAACGCCGACTGGGTCGAGGTGCAGGAGGGCGACTACATGTCCCTGCGCGCCTTCTGCCCGCAGGCTTGCTACGCGGGCGGTCCCGAGCCCTTCCGCTACCTGCTCTACAAGGACCAGAACCGTCAGGTCATGCTCTGATCTTCTAGCGGATCGGGACCTGTGGTTCGGGCGGTGGGCGCGGGCGCGCACCCATCGCCGCCGGGGCGGCGCGGATTCAATGTGTGTAGCCGCGTTGGACGCCCGGACACGGCGGGGCGCCGTCGGCCTCTTCCCAGTGTGGGGAGAGCCCGACGGCGCCCTGTTGCGTTCCGGGGGTGGCTTGGGCTTCGCGCGGCTTCCGCCCGTCTAGAACGCGGCGATGTGCTCCAGGTCCAGTTCGGCGAGGGCCAGGTCCAGGCCTCCGCGCAGCGGCGCGGCGTCCAACGACAGGCCGGCGTTCACGAGCAGCGGCGGGCGGCGGAGCATGGTCGCGAGCTCGCGCTCCAAGCGCGGAGCAACGATGTCCCGGACCTTCGAGAGCACCCCACCGAACACCACGAGGCTCGGATCGAAGGCGGAGATGAGCAGGGCCACGAGGTGGCAGGTCGCATCGATGTACTCGGTGATGCGCTCGGTGGCGACCTTGTCTCCGCCCTCGTGGATGAAGATGAGCTCCTCGAGGCCCAGAGTGCCCTTCAGGAGCGGGCGCAAATCGAAGCCGCCGCTCGTGCCGGCGGCGCCGTTCGCGCCCGTGTAGACCCGCCCACCCACGATCGCCACGGGGTCGAAGCTGCGGGCGGAGTGCAGGTAGATGGCGGAATCGACGCCGCGCAACGTTCCGTGGTTGAGCTCGGCCTGCGCCGCGAGATGGGACTCGTTGGCGAGGGAGAGGCGCGTTGAGGGCAGGAGGCGGCGGACCTGGTGTGCGAGGTCCGAGTTCACCCAGCCGGGGGCGTCGACCGAGGTCCAGATGTCTCCGTTCGGCGTCACGAGTCCGGGCACGGAGCACACGAGGGAGGCCGGGAGCGTGCTGGTGCCCGCGAGCTCCTGGGTTCGCTTGACCGCGTCCGCGACGGCCTGGGCCGCGGCACCGGGATCGGTGAGGTCAAGGCCGGGCTGGTGGTGTGAGGCGAGCGCCTCACCCGAGAGGTCGCCGATCTGGCAGCGAACCTCGTCCGGGCGCAGGATGACCGTGGCTACGCTGCGGTGTTCCGCACGGAATCGAAACTCGCGCGCCGGGCGGCCAACACCCTGGGACACACCCTCGTTGACTGCGGCCCAGCCGGCCTCGACGAGCGATTCGCAGACCCGCGTCACGGTGGGCCGGGAGATGCCGGAGACCTCCGAGAGGACGCGCACCGTCATCCATTCGTTGGCGCTCGAACGCAGCACGTCGAGCACTCTTTGCGTGTTGGCCGCTCGCACATCGGTGGACGAGCTGCGCGGTGCAAGGTCAATCAACATTTGAAGCCCCCCAAGACTTTCTCAATGCCTGATCATAATGCGGCGAATGCCCCCGGCGGAAGAGGTCCACCGGGGGCATTCGTTGGGAAAAGTCTGGGAGAAGGCAGGATGGGGGATTCCCGCTTGAAAACTCACGGCGTGAGCGGCCAGCCCGTCACACGCTTGGGGCGCGGCGTGGCGTAGGTGCGCACCTTGGAGGTGCTCAGGCCCAGGCGGACGAGCGACTCCGCCACGGTGACCGCCGCGCGGACGCCGTCGACGATGGGCACGCCCGTGGCGGCCTTGACGCGCTCCTCCAGCTCGGCCATGCCGCCGCAGCCGAGGACGATGACCTCGGCCTTGTCGTCAACGACGGCGCGCGTTGCCTGTTCCACGATCGCCTCGACGGCGCGGTCCGGATCGGACTCGAGCTCCAGCACGCCGAGGCCGGATGCGCGCACGGAGGCGCAGCGCTGGAGCAGGCCGGAGAGGCGAAGGCGGTCCTCGATGAGGGGGACCGTGCGATCCAGCGTGGTCACCACGGAGTACTTGTGGCCAAGGAACTGCGCCGTGGAGGCCGCGGCGTCGGTGATGTCGACGACGGGAACGTCGAGAAGTTCCTGCAGACCCTCGCGGCCGTGCTCGCCGTAGCCGGCCTGGATGACGGCGTCGTACTCGCCCTCGTAGCGGACCACCTTGTCCATGACGGCGACGGCCGCGAGGTAGGACTCGAAGTTGCCCTCGCAGGAGTCGGCGCCCACGTCCGGGGTGAGCGGGATGATCTCGGTGCCGGGGGAGGCCACGGCGGCGGCGGAGGCGCCGATCGCGGCGGTCATGGAGGCGGTGGTGTTGACGTTGGCGACGAGGATGCGCATGGCGGGCCCTTCGTAGTACTGCGATGAACAGCGTCAAAGAGGACCGGGCTTCGGAGCCGCCGGTCGCCAGGCCCCGCGCCCCCCCCGCCCCAGAAGCGAGCCCTGGG
>JALAHE010000081.1 GCA_022712075.1 Galactobacter sp. | reverse complement strand
GGCCAGGGCTGGGACGGGTGGGACCGTTGTCGTAGATGCGGACCGTGGCGATGAGTAGGGCCGCCGCGGACGGGGCCAGCAGCGCGGTCCAGCGCACGCGCAGGCTCGCGAGGACCAGCGTGAGGAGGAAGGCGACCATGCTCGTCGCGGAGACGGGCCAGGGCCCGCCCGAGGTGGGCAGGGCCGCCCACGAGAGCGGACCGAGGACGAGCGCCCCGACCCAGACTGCGGCGCTCGGGTAGCGCGGGGCCAAGGCGACGGCCGCCGATTGAATCAGGCAGAGCAGGAGCGCCAGCCAGACATCGAGCCGGTCGACCGTCACGGCGAGCGGGGCTCCCACGGAGAGCACCACAACGCCCAGCGCGAGCGCGAGGTACTGCAGTACAAGTGGGGGTCCGGGACGTGGCACGTTTTGGAAGGTATCAGGGGCGTGGCGGCGGGGGCATCCCGCCGGAGGGGTGGCTTCGTGACGCCGCCCCGTACCGGGGTACGGGGTGCGCATTGACGCAGATCACACTCGGCCGGTAACTTCTTACCTGACCGATCGGTCGGAAAATACGCGGCGCCGCGGCGCCCATGCTCGAGGAGTGACATGAGCGAGGCTTTCCTCATCGGTGGTGCACGCACGCCCGTTGGCCGCTACGGCGGTGCCCTGAGTTCCGTCCGCCCGGACGATCTTGCCGCCCTGACCATCAAGGCCGCCGTTGAGCGCGCCGGCGTCCCGGCCGAGGCCGTGGACGAGGTCATCTTCGGCAACGCCAACGGCGCCGGCGAGGAGAACCGCAACGTGGCCCGCATGGCCTGGCTGCTGGCCGGCTTCCCGGACACGGTCCCCGGCATCACCGTGAACCGCCTCTGCGCCTCCGGCATGTCCGCCATCACCATGGCCGCCAACATGATCAAGGCCGGCGAGGCCGACATCGTCGTGGCCGGCGGCGTGGAGTCTATGTCCCGCGCCCCCTGGGTCATGGAGAAGCCCGCCACGGCCTTCGCCAAGCCCGGCGCCGTCTACGACACGTCCATCGGCTGGCGCTTCCCCAACCCCAACTTCCTCTCCGGTGAGCTTTCCCGCGACGGCAAGGCCACCTTCTCGATGCCGGAGACGGCCGAGGAGGTCGCCCGCCAGTTCAACGTGAGCCGCGAGGACGCAGACGCCTTCGCCGTGCTCTCGCACGAGCGCGCCATCGCCGCGATCGAGGCCGGCCGCTTCGCCGACGAGATCGTCCCCGTGACGGTCAAGGGTCGCAAGGGCGCCGAGACCATCGTCGACACCGACGAGGGCCCACGCCCCGGCACCACCGCCGAGGTGCTCGCCAAGCTGCGCCCCGTCGTCGCCGGCGGCGAGGTCGTCACGGCCGGCAACTCCTCCACACTGAACGACGGCGCCTCCGCCATCATCGTTGCCTCCGCCGAGGCCGTGGAGCGCTACGGCCTGACGCCGCGCGCCCGCGTGATCGGCGGCGCCTCCGCCGGCCTGGCCCAGGAGATCATGGGCATGGGACCGGTTCCCGCCACCCGCAAGGTCCTCGAGCGCAACGGCGTCGACGTCTCCGAGCTCGGCGCCGTGGAGCTGAACGAGGCCTTCGCTTCGCAGTCGCTCGCCTCGATGCGCGAGCTCGGGATCGACCCCGAGATCGTCAACCGCGACGGTGGCGCCATCTCCCTGGGCCACCCGCTGGGCTCCTCCGGCTCCCGCATCGTGATCACGCTGCTGGGCCGCATGGAGCGCGAGCTCAGCGGCGAGGGCCGCAAGCTCGGCCTCGCCACCATGTGTGTTGGCGTGGGCCAGGGCACGGCCCTGCTGATCGAGGGGGTCTGAGCATGGCTGAAACGCACGACGGCGCTGGCTCGGCTTCCAGCCTCGCCCCGGCTGCATGGGCGGCTCACTTTGTGGCCCTGCGCGTCACCGAGGGCGAGGACCGCGTGGTCGCGGCCCTGCATCGCCCCGAGGTGCGCAATGCGATCGACCAGACCATGGTGGACGAGCTGCACGCGCTCGCCGACCACCTGGAGCGCGAGCCCAAGATCCTCATCCTGACGGGCACGCCGTCGGACCCCGAGGCCGGCACCAAGGGCCTGTTCGCCTCCGGCGCCGACATCGCCCAGCTCAAGGAGCGCCGCCGGGCCGAGGCCCTGGCAGGCATCAACTCCACGATCTTCGACCGCCTGGCGCGCCTGCCCATGCCGATGATCGCGGCGCTCGACGGCTTCGCCCTCGGCGGCGGAGCCGAGCTCTCCTACGCCGCGGACTTCCGCCTCGGCACCCCGCAGCTGCGCATGGGCCAGCCGGAGACCAACCTCGGCATCACCGCCGGGGCCGGCGCCACGTGGCGCCTGCGCGAGCTGGTGGGCGAGCCCTTGGCCAAGGAGATCCTCTTTGCCGGGAAGATCCTGACGGGCGAGCAGTGCCTCGCGGCCGGGCTCATCACCGAGCTCGTGGAGCCGGGCGAGCTGCTCGCGGCGGCCCACGCCCTGGCCGACCGCATCGGCGCGCAGGACGCCCTGGCCGTGCGCCTGACCAAGGCCGTTTTCCACTCACCGCGCGAGGCGCACCCCGTGATCGACACGCTGGCCCAGGCCGTGCTGTTCGAGTCAGAAGCCAAGTTCGAGCGCATGCAGGCGTTCCTCGACCGAAAGAAGAAGTGATGAGCCAGCTTCCAGCCCGCGTGGGCGTCATCGGCGGCGGACGCATGGGCGCGGGCATCGCGCACGCGTTCCTGGTCTCCGGGGCCGAGGTGGTGGTCATCGAGGCCAACATCGACGCCGCGGCAGCTGCCGCCGAGCGCATCGGCGTTTCCGTCGACAAGTCCCTCGCCCGCGGCCTGGCCGGCACGCGCGAGGAGATCCTCGAGCGGCTGACCGTCTCCACGGGCAAGGACGCGCTCTCCACGGTGGAGTTCGCGGTTGAGGCCGTGCCCGAACTGTGGGACCTCAAGGTCTCCACGCTGCGCGAGGCCGAGGCGCACCTGTCCGAGGGCGCCGTGCTCGCCTCCAACACCTCCTCGCTCTCCATCGACGGCCTGGCCGCCGAGCTGGAGCGCCCGGCCTCCTTCCTTGGCCTGCACTTCTTCAACCCGGTCCCGGCCTCCAAGCTGATCGAGGTCGTGGCGGGCAAGGCCACGCGTCCCGAGCTGGTGGACGCGGCCCGCGGTTGGGTGGCCGGCCTCGGCAAGACCGCCGTGGTCGTCAACGACGCCCCGGGCTTCGCCTCCTCCCGCCTGGGCGTGGCCCTGGCCCTCGAGGCGATCCGCATGGTGGAGTCCGGTGTGGCGAGCGCCGAGGACATCGACAATGCCATGGTGCTCGGCTACGGCCACGCCTCCGGCCCGCTCAAGACCACCGACATCGTGGGCCTGGACGTGCGCCTGGACATCGCCGAGTACCTCGCCTCCGAGCTGGGTGAGCGCTTTGCGCCGCCGCAGCTCATGCGCGACATGGTGGCCCGGGGCGAGCTGGGCCAGAAGAGCGGCAAGGGCTTCTACGACTGGAGCTGAGCCGGGCCGCGCCGCATACCGGCGCGAAACTCACCGTTTGATCACGGTGTGCGGCGGGGGCTTCTCATCGCCGAATGCAGGGCCATAGCGTGGGTGGCGGATCGGGAAACCGGTCCGCCACCTTTTGGTTCGAGGAGTTGCTTGATGCGCGCACGCCGCCCGCTGCTGGTCCTGTCCCTCCCTATGGCCCTGGCGCTGAGCGCCTGCACGGGCGCCGGAACGCCGGCCCCGAGCACGGGGATCGATGTGGGAACGGCGGCCTCCAGCCAGTCGCCGGCCACCTCCTCCGGCACCGGAACGACGCCGGAGGATGCGTCCCAGCCTCGGCTCACCTGGGGGAGCGGGCAGGAGGCGACGTGGGGCGAAGCCGTCACGCCGGTCACCTCGATGTCCACTCCGGTGGGGACGGTGGCACCGGTACTGGCCAAGGCGCAACCGGTGGGTTGGGGTTTCCTCGAGGGGAAGGTGTTGAGCTCTCAGAACGCCGTGGATTCGTTCGATGCCGCGACGAATAGCTTCAGCCAGCACCCCACCGTGGCTTGGGGAGACCGGGCAGTGGGCACCAGCCGAGGGCTTTCCGACGCGTTGCCGGGGCAAGTCATCGCCATGGCCGCCACCAAGGATGCGGTGGTCTGGGCCGAGGCCACGTCGGCGGATGTTGCAGCCTCGAGCTGGCGGATCTATCGGAGCGAGCCGGACGGGTCCGACGTCACGCCACTCTTCGCCTCCTTCGACGTGGGCGACGAACCCTTCGCGAGTACCCGGATGGTGGTGGCCGGCGGAAAGGCGTTCTTCCTGATCGGCCTTGAAGCCTCTCGCCAGCTGGTGGCCGTTTCACTCGACGGAAGCCAGCAGGACCTGGTGCCGGCCGGCGGCGCAACCGACGTGTGGCTTGCCGGTGGCGAGGCCGAGGTGCTGTGGGACCGTCTGCAGGGCGATGAGATCCAGGTCGTGAAGAGCCCGGCAGCCAAGCCGCACGAGGCCGCAGTGGTGCTGGCCGCAAAGGCCGAGGACGCCGCCCCGCTGCGGCTCCTCGCCGCTTCCGGCACGCATGCGCTCATCGGGACGGGGGACCGGCTCGCAGTGGTGGACGTGGAGGCCAAGGAGCTTCGGCAGGTTGCCGGGTTCACGCCGGCTCGGCTCGATGAAGGGACGGCCGGCGCGGGCGGTGGCCGATCCGCCATTCGTGTGGATGCTGGCTTTGCCGATGGCTCGTCGGCGCTGAGCGTTGCCCCGGACGGAGAGGTCGAGTTGCTCACGCTCCCCGCGACCGAGGGTGGGCTCGCGGTGGACGCCAACCGCATCGCCGTGACGAGCACGGACAAGCAGCTCACCGTGGTCGCTGTCGACTGATGGCTGGTGGGCCGGGCCTACCAGTCCTCGGCCCCCTCGAGGCTCGTGGGAGTCGGCCGGTAGCCGAGCCCCCCGCGGGCGGCATCCAGGCTGTAGGTGTGCTGCCGCCCGATCTGCGCCGCCGCATAGCGGGTCAGCCGCGGCGTGCGCCGCGTGAAGAAGCCCAGCGCCTCGGCCGCACCGCCCGCGCCGAGCGCCAGGCCCAGCGGCACCGACACGATCCGGTGCTCCACGCCGCGCCGCGCGAGGAACTCGCCGATCGCCTCGCCCACGGGCACCGGCGCTGCGTCCGTGACGTTGTACGTGCCGGTCGGCGCGCCGGGCACCAAGGCCAACCCCACGGCGTCGAGCAGGTTGTTGATGTGCGTGAGCGCGTGGAGGGCGGCCCCGCCGCCTGGCAGGAGCAGGCGCCCGCCGCGCACCGCGGCCTGGACGCGGGGGAGCAGGGTGCGATCGCCCGGGCCATACACGGCGTGCGGGCGCAGGATGATCGCGTCGGTGCCGCTCAGCTCCACCTCGGCGAGGAACTTGGTGCGCGCATAGCTCCCGCGCTGGGTGCCGGGTTGAGCGTCCTCCTCGCGGGCGTCGATGACGCCGCGCGCGCCGTCGTACACGCTTGAGGTGGAGATCAGCACGATCCGGGCCCCGGGGAACGCGGAGCGCACGGCGCGCGTGCCGAGCACATTGGCGCGGAAGGCGGGGGCCCACGGCGCGGTGTCGTCGACGCGGGCGGCGGCGTGCACGACAGCGTCCGGCCGGGTGTCGAGCAGGGCCTCGGGTGGGGGAGCTGGCAGCTCCCAGGCCACGGTGCTCACGCCCGGGTCGGCGAACGATCCGGGGCGGCGGACGGCGGCGATGACCTCGTGGCCCGACTCAGTGAGGCGCCGGGCCACGGAGCCGCCCACGAAGCCGCCGGCCCCCGTGACGAGGACCCTCATGCGGTGCCCCCGGCTGGATCGGTGCCGGGGAGCGAGCCGGGGTGCGCCAGGGTCCAGGCAGAAACCTGCGCGGCGAGGGCCCGGCGGTCCAGCTTCTGTTGCCGCCCGGCGCGCGGCCAGGCGTTCGTGGCGAGGACCAGGTCGGGAAGCGCGCCGGCGTCCATGAGCCCCGGCAGGGCGGCGGCCACGGCGGCGGTCAGCGGGTGGCCCGCATCGAGGTCGCCCGGCGGGGCGTCCTCGGGAATCACCACGAGGACCAGCCGGTCGTCGCCGATCTCGTCCGGCACGCCCGTCAGCACGGCGTCGGACACCCCGGGCAGGCCGGCCACGAGCGGCTCGTAGAGCCCCGGGTACACGTTCTGCGTGCCGCGGATGAACATGTCCTTCTTGCGCCCGAGCAACGTGAGGCGGTCGCCGTCCAGCCGCGCGAGGTCGCCCGTGCGGTGCTCGATGAGCGGGTTCTCTGGCAGATCCGCGAGGTAGCCGCGGGCCAGCCCGGGGCCGGTGAGGATCAGCTCGCCGTCCTCGACCCGGGCGGTGACGCTCGGGACCACGGTGCCCGCCTCGTCGCCGCCGTCGGGGTCCGGTGGTGCGGCGAGCTTCGCCAGCCCGTCGCCGATCGCCACGGGGAGCACCTCGGTCATGCCGTAGATGGTGCGGATCGCGGCGTTCGGGAAGCGCTCGTGGATGCGCTCCACGAGCGGGCGTAGCACGGGAGCGCCGCCCAGGGCGATGGTCCGCACGCGGTCCGTCCCGGGCCGGGGGCGGGCCGCGAGGAGCTTCAGGAGCGCGTCCATCGTGGCGGGCGGCGTGAAGAGCACGTCTGCGCCGTCGAGGAGGTCGAGGTAGGCGTCGCTCGGGGCGCCGGGCTGCGTGCCGTGCGGCGGGAAGGTCCACGTGGCGCCGGCGATGAGCGCCGGGATGCCGACCATGAGCTGGTCGGTGAGCACGCTCTGCCCGGCCGCGAGGCCGATGCCCGCCGCGAAGTCGCCCAGGCCGTTGCCGAGCGAGCCGCGCGTGTGCACCACGGCCTTGGGGGTTCCGGTGGTTCCGGACGTGAAGACGATGAGCGCCTCGTCGCCCTCCCGGCCGCCCGCCGTTCCGGCGCCCGCGCCGGAAGCCGGCCGGGCGGCGTCGTGCTGTGAAGGAAGGCCCGACGCCGTGCGGCCGGGTTGGGTGCCCCGGCCCGCCTGCCCGGCGAAGAGGGCCCGCAGCCCGATGGCGCCGCGGGGCGTCCCGGGCAGCCACGGGCCGGCGCGCAGGTGCCTGGCCTCGGGGACGATGCTCGAGTAGGGCGGCAGGTCGAGGCCGCGGGAGCGGGCCAGTCGGCGCAGCGGGCGCGTGGAGGCGAGGTGCAGGAGGGACTCGGCGGCGACCCAGCGCGGGGCCGCAAGCGAAGCGCGGGCGGCAAAGAGGGCGGCGCCGGCGCCGGGGTCGGCGAAGACCACGGTGCCTCCCGCGTGCACGATCGCCAGGGCGAGGACCACGGCGTCGGGGCCGGGCCGGACGGTGAACAGGACGCGGTCGCCGGGGGTGAGGCCCAGGCGCGTGAGGCCGTCCGCGCCGGCCCGCACGCGTTCGGCGAGCTGGGCGTAGCTCAGGGTGCGGCGACCGTAGCGGATGGCCACGATGCCGGGCGCCGCGGCGTCGGCGGCGGCGAGGACGGACTCGACGAGATCAGCCACGGTCCCCACCGCCGCTGGGTGCGCGCAGCACGAGGCGCTCGTAGGCGGGGATCAAGACGCCGCGGGCCGCGCGGCGTTCCACGATGCGGGCGCCAGGCACGGCCGTGAGCGCCTCGAGGAAGAGGCGGGAATGGGCCATGGCCAGCGGAGCGCCGATGCAGAAGTGCGCTCCGGCACCGAACCACAGCTGCTTGAGCGAGGCGGACGGGGTGCTGGGGCTGAACGGGGCGAACGGGGACGTGGCCCAGTAGGTGCCGAGGACAAGGCGTTCGCCGGTCTTGAGGCTCAGCGGTCCCAGTGCAGCGTCCCGGGCCACGCGGCGCATCGTCACGGGAGTGGGCGCCGTGACGCGCAGGGCCTCGGCGATCGCGCCGTCGCCGGCCGCCGGATCCTGGGCCAGGCGGGGTAGCCAGCCGGAGTCGATGAGCAGAGCGGCGAGGCGCGGGAGGAAGGAGACGATGGTCTCCGTGCCGGCGATGATCAGCACCGCCACGACGCCCGTGGCCTCCTCCTCGGAGAGCCCCATCTCCCGCAGACGGGCCGGGACGGTGTCCTCGTCGCAGCGGTAGGCGGCGGCCGCCTGGGCGCGCAGCCCGTCCATGACCTCCTTCACCTCCGCCTGCTGCTGCGGTGTGAAGCCCCGGCGTGTGAGGGAGACGAAGCCCGTGATGCGGGCGGCCCGGCGGAAGAACGCGTCGTCGACCACTTCGGTGCCGACCCCCACGAGCCGCGCGATGACGACGCTCGCCGAGAGCTTGGCGTGTTTG
This sequence comes from Galactobacter sp., assembly GCA_022712075.1. GTDB lineage: Bacteria > Actinomycetota > Actinomycetes > Actinomycetales > Micrococcaceae > Galactobacter. The sequence goes on along the minus strand of JALAHE010000081.1, from coordinate 213 downwards.
ACGAGGTCGACCTGCTCGCCGGCCTCGAGGCGGCGACGCAGCTCGGCAGTGGCCGGGCCGAGGGCGTCCTCCACGAGGGACTTCACCGAGGCGGGGGTGAAGAGCGGGCCGATGCGGCGGCGCAGCGCCGCGTGGGCCTCGCCGTCCATGTTGATCAGCACGTCGGGGCCCAGCACGGGCGTCCAGAGGTCAGAGGAGGATCCGGGGCCGGTC
>JALAHE010000080.1 GCA_022712075.1 Galactobacter sp. | reverse complement strand
GTCGTGCATGGAAAGTGCACGACGGCGGGTGGTTCCGGCCGCGACCGGCGTCACGCTCGAACGTGGCCGCGACTTTTTCCCGCGCCTTCTCCCACGGGAGGGCAACGGCTTGTACTCTCACGCCATGGGGGCTGAACTCAAGAACCGATCCTTCACCCGCGAAGAGCGACGTCTGTATCGCGAACGCCTGGTGGAACACCTCGAGACGCTGGGCGCGCTGCTGCGCCGGGGCGACTTCGACGAAGGCACGACGATCGGGCTGGAGCTCGAGCTGAACCTCGTTGACGCCGACGCCAAGCCGGCGCTGCGCAACCTCGAGGTCCTCGAGCACATCGCCGATCCTGCCTTCCAGACGGAGATCGGCGCGTTCAACATCGAGTTCAACCACCCGGCGCTGCAGATCGAGGGCCTGGGGCTCAAGCAGCTCGAGGACTCGCTGCGCGCCGAGCTCAACCACGCGCAGGAGCGCGCCGGGGACGTCGGCACCGAGATCGTGGCCGTGGGCATCCTGCCCACGCTGGGGCGCAGCTTCGGCACCACCGAGGACTGGATCTCCCCCGGTCAGCGCTACGCGGCGCTGAACTCGCAGGTGCTCGAGGCCCGCGGCGAGGACGTCCTGATCGACATCGCCGGCCCGGAGCGACTGCGCTTCCACGCCGAGAACATCGCGCCGGAGGCAGCGTGCACCTCGGTGCAGCTGCACGTGCAGGTCTCGCCGGAGAACTTCGCCGCCACGTGGAACGCCGCGCAGATCATCGCCGCCCCGCAGGTGGCCCTCGCCGCCAACTCCCCCATCTTCATGGAGAAGGTGCTGTGGCAGGAGTCGCGCATCGAGGTCTTCAAGCAAGCCATCGACACGCGCGCGCCCGAGCTCAAGACCCAGGGCGTGCGCCCGCGCGTGTGGTTCGGGGAGCGCTGGATCAACTCGATCATGGACCTCTTCGAGGAGAACGTCCGCTACTTCCCGGCGCTGCTCCCGGAGCTCTCCGAGGACCCGGCGCGGCTGAGTCCGGACGGGCACCCCTCGCTCGACGAGCTGCGCCTGCACAACGGCACGGTGTACCGCTGGAACCGGCCGATCTACGACCCCTCCGGCGCCGTGCCGCACCTGCGCCTCGAGAACCGCCTGCTGCCCGCGGGCCCGACGGTCGTCGACACCGTCGCCAACGCCGCCCTGTTTTTCGGCCTCGTCCGCGCGCTGCGCACGGCCGACCGGCCGCTGTGGTCCCGCATGGCCTTCAGCACGGCCACCGAGAACTTCCTCGAGTGCGCCAAGCACGGGCTCGAGGCCACGGTGTACTGGCCCGGCCTCGGCGAGCTGCCGGTCGTTGAACTCATCGAGCGCCACCTGCTGCCGCTGGCCGCCTCGGGCCTGCGCGACCTCGGCGTGGCCGAGGACGAGATCACCCGCTACCTCGGCGTCCTCCACGACCGCGTGGTCTCCGAGCAGACGGGGGCGGCGTGGCAGGTCAAGCGCCTCCACGCGCTGGAGGACACCGGTCTCGACCGGCCCGCGGCACTGGCCGCCATGGTCAAGGAGTACGCGCACCACATGAACGTGGGCACGCCGGTACACCTCTGGCCGTTGTAGGCGGAGGCCGCCGTGAGTTTGCGTGCCTTGCGCCGTGAAGACGCTCGTCTTGACGGCGCAAGGCACGCATTCTTGGGTTGAGCGGCCCCGGCGCTAGAAGATGAGCCCGCGAACGCGGGCGGCATCCGCCGTGCGCCCCTGGGCGGCGAGCAGATCGCCGTAGGCTCCGGCCACACCGTTGCGCAGGTCGCCGGGGGTGTCCTCGACGCGTCCGAGGGCGCTCTCGAAGACGGAGAGCGCCTCGTCGGGGCGCTCGAGGTCGCTCAGCACGCGCGCGACGGCGTACTCGGCCAGCGCCGCGTTCTGCGCGTCGCCCGTCTCCCCGTACTCGTCGGCTGCGCGCAGCAGCGCCGGGAGGGCCTCGTCGACGCGGCCGAGCCCCAGCAGGGCGCGGCCGCGGGCGTCGAGCGCGTCGGCGGCAAACCAGGCGGCACCATCGGCCCTGCCCAGGTCCTCGGCCTCCTGGAGCAGCTCGAGGCCCGCTGCGTCCTCCACCTGCACCATGGCGCGGCCGACGGCCTGCAGGGTCAGCGGAAGCAGCCCGTGCTCCGTGTCCCGCAGGCGGCGCGCGAGGGCCACGACGCGCGGGCCGAAGTCGGCCACGTCCTCCGCGTGCTCGGCGCGGCCAGCCAGCATGACGAGCGAGCGGCCGGCCTGGGCACCCTCGAGCGCCGCGGCGCGAGAGGCCTCCTCGCCAGGGGCCTCCGCCAGGGCGCGCTCGCCCGTCTCGAGGGCCCTCGTCCACACCTCAACCGCCGTGCCGAAGTACTCTGCCGCCTCGGCCGCCTCGCCGTACCAGTGATCCGCCGCCGCCTGTTCGGCGGGGTTGGGGCGTTCAGCGTCGCGGGCCACCATCGTGGCGTCGCCGAGCACCTCGAGGGCTGCCTGCACCTGGCCCGCGCGCAGCAGCGAGCGGCCCCGGCCGATCATGAAGCTCGCCTCCGGGGCGCGGCCCAGCTGCACGAGCGCGTCGCCGAGCAGCTCGAGCGTCGCCGCCGCCTCCTCGTGGCGACCCAATTCCGTGAAGAGGTCGGTGCGGAAGCGGGAGATCTGCACGAGCGGGGCCCCAGCCCGGTGCCGCAGCGCCAGATCGGTGGCCTCGCGGGAGAGGCGCAGAGCGCGCTCGGTGTCCCCGAGGATCGCCACGGCCTCGACGCTGCGCAGGTAGAGCACGTCGTAGAGCTGGTTGGCGCGCGGGCCGGCCTCCTCGGCCATGTTCAGCAGGCGTGTCTGCAGCTCGCCGTTCTCCTCGTCCAGCGGGACGGCCCACGCCGCGCCGATGACACAGCGGCGCAGGAGCTCGCGCTCCTCGGCCTTGTCCGCCTCTTCGGCGCCCTCGAGGAAGAAGCCCATGGCCTCCCCCGGGTCGCCGCTGGAGAGGAAGAAGAGCGCGAGCTCCAGGTTCACGCGGGAGCGCAGCTCGGAGGACTCGAGGCGCGGAAGCAGCGAGCGCAGCGTGGCCACATCGGCGTCGTCGAGCACCCCGGCGACGAGCGTGCCGTACTCGCTCTCGAACTCCGCCTCCTCGGCGAGCCCGAGCTCCCGATAGGCCTGGGCGCGCTGCGCCACGGCCTCGGAGCGTGCCGCGCCCTCGCGCATGGCGGCGCGCAGGCCCCACAGCGAGAGGCGTTCGCGCGGGGTGGGCGAGGCGAGCAGGCCCTGCGCGATCGCGGCGTCCACCGCCTCCTCGTCCTCGGCGACCCCGGCCCAGACCGCGGTGTCGATCCAGCCCGCGACGTCGCTCGCCTCGGGTTCCAGCGCGCCGCCGAGCTCGAGCGGTGCCTCGGTCTCGCCGAGCGGCAGGGCCACGGTCTGCGCCGCGCGCAGCGACGCCTCCTCGAGGCGGCGGCGGTGCGCGTCGCTTCCGTCGCGTTCGTCGAAGGCGCGTCCGAGCTCCTCGGCGGCTGCGCGGGCGGCGGCGCCAAACTCGCGCACGGTGTACGGGCCCTCGTGGGCGCCCAGCACGGGGATCAAACGGCGGTCGTCGCTGCCGCGCACGCTCAGCTCGCCGTGGCCGGCGGCGTCAAGCAGCTCGAGGGCCGTGGAGACGGAGAGCAACGTGGAGAAGTGGCCCTCGGCGTCCAGCTCGTCGTGCGCCAGCCACGGAAGGTGGCGCTCGAGCAGGCGCAGCGCGCGAGCGTAGTTCCCGGTGATGGCGCAAAACTCGATGTGCTTGGCGATGCTCGGCATGAGCGCCGGGTTGTTGCGAACCAGGCGGTAGGCGAGGCGGTGGGCCCGTTCGGCGTCCTCGAGTCGCTCGGCCCGCAGCAGCGGCACCAGCACCGTGGACATGACCGTCTCCGGCTCCTCGCCGCAGGAGAGGTCCTGGCTCATGATCTCGTCGAAGAAGGCGAGCGCCTCCTCGTTCTGCCCGCGTCCCAGGAGGTAATCGACCTGCTCCGAGCGGGAGCAGGCCTCGCAGTGGCTGTAGTCGTCCTCCGGCGTGGTCAGCAGGGCCTGGCGCCAGTTCTCGGCCTCCTCCTGGTGCCCGGAGCGGTAGGCCTCACTGAAGCGCGCCTGGAGCACGCCGTGCACGCCAACTCCCTCGCGGCGGTAGCGGGCCTCCATCGCGTCGAGCGCCTGGATCACGTCGGCGCGCGCGAAGCGCGGGTTGGCGGCGAGCGTGGCGGGAATCCACTTGTAGAACCACAGCAGGTCGTTGCCCTCGATCTGCGTGGGGAAGCGCCGCGGGTCCTCGTCGTTGCGGGCGGCGCACCACGCAAAATTGGAGAGCACCGCGTCGGTGTCGCCCGACATCTCGGCGTCCGCGATGAGGCGCAACCGCACGGAGTACTCGAGCAGCGGGTCCGCTGCCTCCAAGGCCAGGCGCAACGCCTCGTCGAGCAGCGCCCTGGAAGCGGGGCCGTACGGTGTGCGGTCCGCCTCTTCCAGCAGGTCCTCGATACGCGGCGCGTCCTGGCCCATGGTTCTCCCTCCCCGGTGCGGGTGCGACCCGCGCTAGTGAATTACTCGATCATCGCACGCACTGCCGCCGCTTCGGCCTCGCGTCCGCTCTCGGCGAGCGCCTCGGCGTAGCTTTCGCCCACGCGCGCCCGGAGCCCCGCATGTTCCTCACCGAGCAGGCGCCAGGCCCGCTCGAACGCCGGAAGGCCCGCCGCCGCGTCGTCGGCCAGCTGCCCGGCGAGCCAGAGCGAAAGTGCAGCATTCGGCGCGGCGCCGGCGGCCTCGAACTCCGCGGCGGCCGTCGCCAGCGCCACCCTCGCTTCCGCGTTGCGGCCCATGGATCCCAGGATGCGTCCGCGGGTGTCGAGGGCGTCGGCGGCGTCCTGGGCGCGGCCCTCCTGGAGGAAGAGTTCGCGCGCGGTCTCCGCGTGGGCCAGGGCCGCGGTGTGATCCTCCACGCGGGAGAGCAACTGCGCGGCGGTATCAAGCATCTCGGCGCGGACGCCGGGCGATCCGGCGTGCGCGTACTCGGCGGCCTGCGCCGCCACGCGGACCAGATCGGCCACCTCCTCGGTCTCCTCGCTAGCCAGCGCCAACCGCGCCACGCCCAAGGCGCTGTTCGCCACGTCCGAGGCGATCTCCTGCAACTCGGACGGCCCCGCCTCCGGCGCTCGCTCGGCGTCCAGGGCGGCCATCGCCGCCGCAAACGCCGGACGCCCCTCGTCGAGCGCCGCGCGCCAGGCCCGCTCGGCTCCGGCCCGGTCCCCCGCGGCCTGCAACGCGTCCCCCAAGCCGCGCTGCAAGGAGCGCAGATTCACGCCGGCGAGCGCCGGGTCCGCGGGGTCAGCGAGGAAGCGCTCAAGCAAACCGCCCATGATCGAGGCCGCCTCGTCCGGCTCCCCCGCATCCTCCAACGCAGCGGCCAGCCGCTGGGTCACGATCCCCTCGCGGGGATCGGAGCCGAGCACCGCCGCATCGCGGCCGAGGCGCAGGTGGGCGGCGGCCTGCACGTTGAGATCCGCATAGTAGGCGCGGCCGCCCGCCTGCAGCAGCAGGTGCACCGCCACGGGCCAGAGCCGGTGCTTGAGCGCCACGTCCGCCGCGCGCTTGAGGTAGCCGATCGCCTCGTCCTCGCGCCCCAGCTCGCTCAGGATGAGGCCCCGCTCGTGCATCCACACGAGGGCGTTGCGCTCCCCCACGAGCGCGAGCTCCGCGCCGGCGTCGCTGTAACCCAAGGCCTCCTCGGCCCGCCCGACCGCCAGCGCGGCGGAGGCCGCCTCGCCGAGGACCCAGAGGGCATCGCTGCGCGAGGGCATCCGCAGGGCGAGCGGCACGGCCTCGGCGGCGGTGTCCGCCGCCGCCTCGGGCTCGCCGCCGGCCTGCAGCGAGTGCGCCAGGTGGATCAGCACCTCGGCGCGGGCGGCGTCGGTGCCGAGCCAGCCGAGCGCTTGCCTCCAGCGCGGGGCGTCCGCGGCGTCCGCCTCGCGGGCCGCGACCATGAGGTCCCGGAGCTCCCGCTCGAGGCGCTCGTGGTCGTGCATGCCCACGCTCGCGAAGCGCGCCGCGCGCTCTGCGTACCAGCGCGGCGCCTGATCCGGGAGCACGTCGATCGCCTCGGAAAACAGCTCGAGGGCAACGGCCGGATCCGCGATGGCCGCGATGGCGCCCTCGATCTCCGCCGCCGCGCGCTCGGCATCGTCCATGAGGGCAGGCAGGGCGACGGCATCCAGCCAGTCCTGCTGCGTGCGGGGCCGGCGCGCGGCGCCGTCCCCGTGCCCGGTGCCTTCATTGCCCGACGGCGCGGCGTTGGCTTCCGCCGGAGCCTCGCCGGGGCGCGGCGAGGCAGCGGCGTCCCCCGCCAGCCCAGTGGCGGCGGAAGCCGCGGGGGCGGCGGGGCCCCACGCGAGGCCGAGCCCGCTCGGTGCGAGGTCAGGTGCCAGCCCCTGCCAGTCGAGCTCCACCCGGACGGTGCGCAGCGCGCGGGTCGCGGCGAGCCGGCCGGCGAAGGCCTCGCCGCCGAAGTGCTCGTCAAGTTGAGCTGCGAGCCCCGTGGTCGTGGACGTCACGGCGCGCACCGCCTGCTCCACCGTGGGGGTGCCGCCGTCACCGCCGGGAATCCAGCGCGCCGCGCCGGGGAGGGACGCTTCGCCCCAGCCCTCGTCCTCCGCGACGGCGAGGGCCAGCTCGAGGAGGCGCAGCACGTCGAGGCGCTTGCGCTCGGTGGCGTCGTCCGGGTCGCTCGAGCTCATAAGCGACACGGCGAGCGCCACGGCGCGCTCGGGATGCGAGGTGAGCGCGGCAAACACGGCCTGCCCCGCGAGCTCCCTGACAGCGCTCAGCCCGGCGCGGCGCGCGGCCCTGGCTCCCCAGCGGTGCAACTCGAGCGCCTGCTCCCCACGCCCGGCCCGCGCGAGGGGCAGGACGGCCAGGGAGCTCAGGCGCAGTTCGGAGTTCCCGCACTGGGTGCTGTGCTCGTCGAGCGCGTCGAAGGCCGCAAGGAAGCCCGGCTCGTTCGCCTGGTTCAGCTCCAGCTCGCCCCATCGTGCGGCGGCGCAGCCGTCGCACCACGTCTCCTCGTCGCGCGGGAGCAGGTCCACCAGCTTGAGCGCCTCGCGCGCCTCGGAGACCCGTCCGCGGTCCTGCGCCAGATCTGCGCGGATCTCCAGCGCCACCTTGCGGGAGGAACCCGATCGGTCGAGGTATTCCTCGAACTTCCCGAGCACCGCCTCGAGCGATTCCACCGGCGCCGCGAGCCGGTTCATGAGCGAGCGGATGGCGCGCGGCTGGTACGCCCGCACGGAGATGCCGCCGTCCTCCTCCGGGAAGCGCCGGGGATCGCTGCGATGCCGCTCGAGGCAGTAGACGAAGTGCTCCATGAAGCCCTCGAAGTCGGCGTGGTGCGCGGCCGAGAGCATGGCCCGCAGGCGCACACGGTACTCGCGTTCGGCGTCCTCGACCTGAGAAACCAGGGCCAGCGCCCGCCGGACGAGCGCCGACTCCTGCGCGCCAAAATCGGTGTCGTCGATGCGCTCGATCAGCGCATCGACCTCGTGCTCTTCCCCCACGTCACTCCCTTGAAGCCGTTGATGTGCCGGCGCCGCGGCGGGATGTGCCGGCGGCGGCCGAGGTCCGGCTAGGCGCCGGCGGCCCCCTCGGCCCCCGGGGCCAGGCCCACACTCAGGTGCACGATATCCGTCATGGACTCCGTGAGCACCTGCCGATCCTGGCGCGTGAGCGGGTGCTGCCCCGCCAGCAGGGCCTGCACATAGACCACCCGGATGGCGGCGCTGAAGACGGCGCTGTCCGAGACCGAGGCCAGGGTCCGCACGAGGGCGTTGTTCCAGTTCAGGCACAGCCGCCCGCGCGGGCCCTCCGGCGCGGCGTCGAGCTTGCCGAGGAGGCCTCCCCACAGCCCACCTGCGTCCGCCGCCACGTCGCGGCGGCGCGTGGCACCAAGGACAGCCTGGTCCGTCACGTAGATCGCCGGAACCTCCGCCGGAGAGAAGCCGCGGACGGTCACGGCGCTGTCGAGATCGCCCAGCACTGCCTCCGCCCGCGTCTCCAGGGCCTCGACCTCGGCGCGATGGGCCAGCGGCACCTCGGAGAGGGAATCCACGAGTTCCGCGGCGTCGGCACGCTCCACCGTGAGCCCCGGCAGCAGGACGCCGGCGCGCCGCAGGAGCGGCTCGTCGTAGGCGTAACCGGCGTTCACGACCGGCTCGTCCGGGCGGGCGAGAGGCGCGAGCTGCCTGAACTCGTCAACCGTCGCGGCGTAGCGCAGGCGCGGGTGGGCGGCGGCGAGGTCGCGCAGCGCGGAGGTGCCGGCGCTCGTCTCGAAACGCAGGTGCGGCAGGATGAGCGCCGCCAGCTCGTCGTCGTGCACCGCCACGGCGCGCAGGCCGAGGTGGTGCACCGCGAGGAACGAGGCGAGCGAGGCCGGGCGGGTCGCCGCCATGCGCAGCACCCAGCGGCGCAGCTCGGCCCCGAGCTCGGCGCGGGTTTCCTCCAGCGCGGAGTCCTCGATAAACGCCTCGCGCGAGGCCGTGGGGTGCAGGCCCGTGGAGGTCACGATGCAGCGGACAAAAAAGCCCCAGTCGGGAAGCAGGTCCTCGAAGGAGGGGCTCAGGAGCATCCCGCCGAGGTAGGCGCGGGTGGCCTGCCGCGCGCCGGGCGGCGGGGCGTAGGGAAGCACAAAGGCCACGCCCGTGGTGCCCGTGGCGGGCACCGAGAGCGGGATGGCCTCCACGGGGCGCGCCCCGAGGAGCTCGTGGCCCAGCTCCAGCAGCTCGTCCTCGCTTGCCTCGTAGGGCCGCGCGAAGAGCGGCTCGCGGTTGATGCGAGTTGCGCGTCCGTCCGCCCTGATCACGTCGATCTGGACGGGCAGGTACTCGGCGTAGTCGCGGGCCAGGGAGAGCACGCTCTCCTCGCTCGCGAGCGGCGCATCGTCGGCGCGGGGCGCCAGGACCACCTGGGTGCCCACGGGCACGGCGTCCGCCTCGGCGCCGCTCAAGGGGCGCACCGAGAAGGTGCCGTCTGCCCGGCCGAGCCACTCGACGGGGTCCCCGCCGCGCGCCGAGCGGGTCAGCACGCGGATCTCGTCGGCGATCATGAAGCAGGAGAGCAGGCCGATGCCGAACTGGCCGAGCCGGTCGCCGCGCGGCATGTCAAGCAGATCGCGCTTCGAGGAGCGGCCAACGGTGGCCAGGAGCTCGGCGACCTCGCCGCGGTCGAGGCCGATGCCGTTGTCGCTCACGATGAGCTCGCGGCTGCGCGGCCCCACCGGAGTGATGGTGATGAGCCCGCCCGCGTGCCCCTCGTCGCGGCGCGCAGCGATGGCGTCCGCCGCGTTCTGGATCAGCTCGCGCAGATACACGGCCGGGCCCGAGTAGATGCTGCGGCTGAGCAGCTCCACGACGCCGCGCAGGTGCACCTGGAAGGGGGTCGACTCCATCTGTTGCTCGCTCACGCGCCCCACCCTACCGGCGCCAGGCCACGCCGCGAACGCCGGTGACACTCCCCGGCCCGCGCCCGCCGGGCGGGCCCCGTACCGGGCCACGCGCCGTCGGGCAGCGCAGAAAAATGCCCGACGGCGGGGTGAGACTCCCCTGGGAGTCTCACCCCGCCGTCGGGCGGGTGGATCTCGGCGACGCCTACCGGCGCCGGATCACTTGATGCCGTCGATGATGGCGTTCAGCGTGGCCGAGGGGCGCATCGCGGCGGCCGCCTTGGCGGCGTCGGGGCGGTAGTAGCCGCCCAGCTCCACGGCAACACCCTGGGCGCCGTTGAGCTCGGAGACGATGGCCTCCTCGCCGGCCACGAGGGCCTCGGCGATCGGGGCGAACGTCGCGGCCAGCTCGGCATCGTCCGTCTGCTTGGCCAGCTCCTCGGCCCAGTAACGGGTGAGGTAGTAGTGGCTGCCGCGGTTATCCAGCTCGCCGACCTTGCGGGAGGGCGACTTGTCCTCGTCCAGGAAGCGACCCGTGGCGGCGTCCAGGGTCACGCCCAGGATCTTGGCCTGCGGGTTGTTGCCCTGCTTGGCCGCCTTCTCGAAGGAGACGGCCAGCGCCAGGAACTCACCGAGCGAATCCCAACGCAGGTGGTTCTCCTCCACGAGCTGCTGCACGTGCTTGGGGGCGGAGCCGCCCGCACCGGTCTCGAAGAGGCCGCCGCCCGCGAGCAGCGGGACCACGGAGAGCATCTTGGCGGAGGTGCCAAGCTCGAGGATCGGGAAGAGGTCGGTGTTGTAGTCACGCAGGACGTTGCCGGTCACCGAGATGGTGTCCTCGCCGCGGCGGATGCGCTCGATCGAGACCTTGGTGGCCTCGATCGGGGAGAGGATGCGGATGTCCAGGCCCTCGGGGTCTTCGTCAGCCAGGTAGGTGTTGACCTTCTTGATGAGCTCGGCGTCGTGGCCGCGGGACTCGTCAAGCCAGAAGATGGCGGGGGTGTTGGACTCGCGGGCGCGCTCCACGGCCAGGGAGACCCAGTTGCGCACCGGGATGTCCTTGGTCTGGCAGGCGCGCCAGATGTCGCCGGCGAAGACCTGGTGCTCCATGAGCACGGAGCCCTTGGAGTCAACGATCTGCACGTGGCCGGCCGTGGGCAGCTCGAAGGTCTTGTCGTGGGAGCCGTACTCCTCGGCCTTCTGCGCCATGAGGCCGACGTTCGGGACGTCGCCCATGGTGGAGGGGTCGTAGGCGCCGTTGGCGCGGCAGTCGTCGATGACGGCCTGGTACACGCCGGCGTAGGAGGAGTCGGGGATCACCGCGAGGGTGTCCTGCTGCTCGCCCGCGGCGTTCCACATCTGGCCCGAGGTGCGGATCATGGCCGGCATGGAGGCGTCGACGATGACGTCCGAGGGGACGTGCAGGTTGGTGATGCCCTTGTCGGAATTCACCATGGCCAGCGCCGGGCCGTCCTCGTAGCCCTTCTTGATGAGCGCCTTGACGCCCTCGCGGACGTCCTCCGGCAGCTCGTCGAGGCCGGCCTCGATGGCGGCCAGGCCGTTGTTCGGCGAGAGGCCGGCGGCGGCGAGCTGCTGGCCGTAGGTGTCGAACAGCTCGGAGAAGTACGCCTTCACGACGTGGCCGAAGATGATCGGGTCGGAGACCTTCATCATGGTGGCCTTGAGGTGGGCGGAGAACAGGACGCCCTCGGCCTTGGCGCGGGCGACCTGCGCGCGCAGGAACTCGTCCAGCTCGGCGACGTGCATGACGGTGCCGTCGATGACCTCGCCCTCGAGCACCGCCAGCTTGTCCTTGAGGACCTTGGTGGAGCCGTCCTCGGCCACGAAGCGGATGGAGAGCGTGTCGGCGGCCGGCATGGTCACGGACTTCTCGTTGGAGCGGAAGTCATCCGCGCCCATCGTGGCGACGTTGGTCTTGGAGTCCTGGCTCCAAGCACCCATGGAGTGGGGGTGCTTGCGGGCGTAGTTCTTCACGCTCAGCGGGGCGCGGCGGTCGGAGTTGCCCTCGCGCAGCACGGGGTTCACGGCGGAACCCTTGATCTTGTCGTAGCGGGCGCGCACATCCGTCTCGACGTCGCCGGACGGGTCATCCGGGTAGTCGGGGACGTCGAAACCCTGGGCCTGCAGCTCCGCGATGGCGGCCTTCAGCTGCGGCACGGAGGCCGAGATGTTGGGGAGCTTGACGATGTTTGCCTCGGGCGTCTTGGCGAGCTCCCCCAGCTCGGCCAGGGCGTCGGCGGTGCGCTGCTCCTCGGAAAGGTGATCCGGGAACGTCGCGATGATGCGCCCCGCGAGCGAGATGTCGCGCGTCTCGATGTCCACGCCGGCCTGGGAGGCAAAAGCCTCAACCATCGGCAGGAACGAGTGCGTCGCGAGCATCGGCGCTTCGTCGGTGTGCGTGTAAATGATCTTTGCCATGGAAAGGGTGTCTCCCTCATCGGATCGACTTAGGGCCCTATGAAGGCCCATCGTTCCGAGTCTACTGTCTGCGCGGGCCGTGACCCGCTCCGGTGTCGTCACGTGCGCCACACCCCGCGCGGGCGGGCGCGGCTAGGCTTGCCGCCCATGAGTCACGTGATCGTTCGCCCCACCACCGAGGACGAGTGGGAGCTGGTCCGCGAGCTGCGGATGCGCGCCCTCGCCGACACCCCCAAGGCCTATCTCGAGACGCTCGAGGAGGCCTACCACCACGGCGAGGCGGAGTGGCGCATGCGGGCCGCCCGCGGGGTGAACGAACACGGCACCTCGCTCATCGCGGAGGACGAGCACGGGCGCTGGCTCGGCGGCATGGGCGGCTTCGTCCCCGACGAGGCGGTGGGACCGCTCCTGGTGGGCGTCTTCGTGGATCCCTCAGCGCGCGGCCGCGCCGCCGGCGTGGCCGACGCGCTGCTGGACGGCATCGAGGCCTGGGCACTCACGCGCGGCGACGCGATCACCCTGCACGTGCACGAGGAGAACCCGCGAGCCATCGCCTTCTACGAGCGCCGCGGCTTCGTGGCCGACGGCGTGCGCATCCCCTACCCGCTGGCCGAGGGCGAGTGGGAGCTGCAGATGGTCAAGCGCCTGCGCGACTAGCTTGCCTCCGGCCGGCGCAAACGCGCCGTGGCAAACGCGAGCAGGTGGGAGCTGAGCTCGGCGAGTGCCGGAGTGGGCGGGTCCCAGGACTGCCAGGTGAGCACGACGTCGTGTGGCCGGCCCTGCGGCAGCGGCACCAGGGTGCCGCGACGCAGGGCGGGCAGCGCCTGCTCCTCCGGCAGCATGCCCCAGCCGAGTCCCGACTCGACGGCGCGCGCGAAGGCAGTGGAGCTTGGCACCTTGTGGCGCGGGGGCGTCGCGGCGTGGCCCAGCCATGCGGTGAGCGAGGAGCGCTGGAGGTCGTCGGCGTCGTCGAAGTCCACCATGGGCAGGCGGGAGAGCTCCTCGCCAGCGGCGAGCAGGCGTGGGGCCGTCACCGGAAGGTAGCGCATCACGCCGAGCAGCTCGCTCGTGCAGCCGGGGACCGGCGTGGCGGCGGTGGTCACGGCCGCCTGCACCTGGCCGCTGAGCAGCAGCCGATGGGTGTCGTCCTGGTCGGCGCGCTCGAGCAGCACCTGGGTGCGGTGGGCGCCCGGCGCCGTGGCGAGCGCCTCGAGGAACCAGGTGTCGAGCGAATCGGCGTTGACGGCGAGGTGCAGGCTGGGGCGCGCGCCGGACCCCGCGCCCAGCCCCACGGACAGGGCGGCCTCTGCGGCCATGCCGACGAGTCGGCGGGCGTGTGGGAGCAGCCGCTCCCCGGCCGCGGTGGGCACCGGCGGCACCGTGCGTTCAACGAGCGCCCGGCCCACGGCGCGTTCGAGGGCCTTGAGCCGCTGAGAGACGGCGGGCGGGCTCACGCCGAGGGAGCTGGCCGCGGCTTCGAAGCCGCCCTCGTCGATCACGGCGGCGAAGGTCGCGAGCTGGTGCAGCGGAAGCGGATCGCTCATGCGCATAGGCTAGATGACCAGATAAGCAACGCTAATGATCCTTGATGAATCTTTCGGATCTCGCATCCGTGACCGGCGCCCCGCCTAGCGTGGAGCCGTGCCCCTCTCCATCGTCTTCACCGGGATGCTCTCCGGCCTCGCCCTCATCGTCGCCATCGGCGCGCAGAACGCCTACGTGCTGCGCACGGGACTGAGCGCCAAGCGCTCCGTGGTCCTCGCCGTGAGCCTCGTGTGCGCCCTCTCCGACACCGTGCTCATCGTGGCCGGCGTGGCCGGGATCGGCTTCCTCAGCTCGGCGGCACCGTGGGTGCTGACCCTGTTGCGGGTTGCCGCCCTGCTCTTCCTGCTCGTCTACGGGGCCCTCTCGCTGCGCCGGGCGCTCGGCCCGGGCGGCGGGCTCGAGGCGCAATCGGCCGCGGCGCCGGGGGTCGGCGCCGCGCTGGCCACCGTGCTGGCCTTCACGTGGCTCAACCCGCACGTCTACCTGGACACCGTGCTCTTCCTCGGCTCGCTCGCCGGAAACTACGGTGAGAACCGCTGGTTCTTTGCCCTCGGGGCGTGCGTGGCGAGCTGGGCCTGGTTCTTTGCCCTGGGCCTCGGCGCCAGGAAGCTGCGCCCGCTCTTCGCCAAGGCCTGGACCTGGCGCGTGCTGGACGGAGCCATTGCGCTCATCATGCTGGTGCTGGCGATCAAGCTCGTCGTGGAGCTTTTCTGGGGGGCCTAAACCCGCCCCGGACGCCCGCCTCAGAAGTGATTTCCGGGGCCCACGGGCCGCTCGGGCAACACCGTGGCGGACTGCGCCAGGCTGGGATCGCGGCCGCCAATCGGCTCGCCTTCCAGCCTGCGCTCGGAGGGATCGACGCCGGCAGAGACCTTGTTGCGACGCATCCTGATCAGGCTCAGCACCACCACGATGACCAGCAGGATTGCGGGGTAGATCATCCATCCCATGACGGGTTCCTCTCATCCGAGACTGCGTTGCGCCCTCCCAGGGTGGCGCGCGGCACCTCCTTTCGTCAGTCGCTCGGAGGGATGATTTATCGCATCGTGACCGCTGCGATCGAGGACGTCGTTGCCGCTTCTGCGTCGCGGTTCTTCGGCGGCGCGGCGCTTCTTGCCTCACGCGTAGCGCTGGGTCAGCGCTGCCCCGATGGTCGCCAAATGCTCACGGATCCCTGGCGGGCTGGAGATCTCGAGCCACTCCACCAGTCCAGCCACATGCCCGGCCAAGCCCGCCTCGCTGGGACCGGTGAAGGCTACGGGCAGGCGGCCGTCGGGACCCGGCGCGCCGATGCTGACCTTGCCCTCCATCGCCTGTCGCAGATAATCGATACCCTCGGGCGCGCAGCTGCCCTGCACGCGAATCGCGGGGCGTGCGTGCTGCGCGTCGGCGGTGATCTGATGCCAGGCCCCGGCGAGGTCGAAGCCCGGTGGCCGCTCGGCGGGCTCATTGAGCGTCTGCAAGTCGGTGACCCGATCGACCCTGAAGGTCCGCTGCCCGGCGTCGGTGTTGGCGAGCAGATACCACGCGTGCGCCTTGAGAACGATGCCCAGCGGATGCACCGTTCGCTCGCTGGGCGTCCCCGCCGCGTCCACGTACCCCAGGCGGAGCTGTTGACCACGGATCACGGCGTCCTGCAGTGCCGGGAGACAGTGCGGTGTCTGGGCGACGGGCTCGGCTGCGCCCCAGCGATGGGGGTCCATCATGATGGACGACGCCGCCGCTTCGGCTTGATCCCGAAAGGTGGAGGGAAGCGCGCGGACCAACTTGCGCAGGGCCGCCTTCACCTCCGGCGTTGACCCCGCGGCCGGGCCAGCGACCAGGAACAGGGCTCGCACCTCGGCCTCGCTGAGGCCGGACAAATCGGTCCGGGCACCGCCAAGCAGCCGCCATCCACCACCACGGCCCTGCACCGAGTACACGGGCAACCCGGCCATCCCCAAGGCATCCAGGTCCCGGCGGGCCGTGCGTTCGGACACCTCCAGCTCCGCCGCCACCTCGGCGGCGGTGACCTGCGTTCGCCTTTGCAGCATCAACAGGATGGCCACGAGCCGGTCGGATCTCATGTCTTTAACTTTGCCAGGAAAACCGGTCACACCCTGTCCGCTTTGCTCGCCAGGATGGATCACATGAACTCCGCAACATGCCCCTTCCCCGAACCCAACATTATCGCCGTGAACGGCATTGACCTGGAGGTCTTCGAAGCCGGAGACCCCGGTTTTGGACGGCCCATCGTGCTGTGCCACGGCTTCCCCGATCTCGCCTACACGTGGCGCAAACAGGTTCCAGCCCTCGTCGCGGCCGGTTACCACGTCATCGCGCCGAATCAACGCGGGTACGGGAACTCTTCGTGCCCCGAGGACGTGCACGCCTACGACCTTGAGCAGCTCACCGGGGACCTTGTCGCGCTCCTAGACCACTACGGATACGCCGACGCGACATTCGTGGGACACGACTGGGGCGCGTTTGTCGTCTGGAGCCTGGCGCAACTGCATCCGCAGCGGGTCAACCAGCTGGTGGCCCTGAGCATGCCGTACCTGGAGCGCGGAGACGTACCGTGGTTGGACTTCATGGAGGCCGTGTTCGGCAGCGAGAACTACTTTGTGCACTTCAATCGGCAGCCGGGTGTTGCCGACGCCGTGTTCGACGCGGATCCAGCGCGCTTCATCAACAACCTCTACCGCCGCGATGCACCGCTGGTCGCGCCTGCTCCTGGCATGGTCCTGATCGATACCGCGCTCACGTCGACGCCGACCGGCACGCCGCTTCTGAACAAGCAGGAGTTGTCCGTCTACTCCGCTGCCTTCGAACGCTCCGGATTCACCGGCGGCATCAACTGGTACCGAAACCTCAACCGTGCCTGGCACCAGCTCGCCAAGGTTGACCCGGTCGTTCGACAACGAGCCCTCATGCTCTCCGGCGAACGCGACGCCGTTGCCCCGTCCGAACGGCTCGCGACGTTTGTCCCTCGCGTCACGGAGATCCACTTGGACAGCGGACACTGGATTCATCAGGAGCGTCCGGAAGAGACCAACCGGGCCCTCTTGGCCTGGCTGTGTGTCGAAGGGTGAGAGGATCGACCCCACACATGTCGCCCCTGCCGAGAGGACCCTCCATGGCCCAGGACTCCCCCACCGTTCTCGCGATCGACGCCGGCCAGACCGGGGTGCGCGTGCGCCTCGAGCGCAGCGGAGTCCGCGGCGAGGCGCACGAGTTCGCCGGGGTTCGCACGGCCGAGCCGCTCTCCTCCCAGTTGGCCCAGTGCGCCCTCGAGGTACTGCGCGCCGAGGGGGTGGATCCGGCAGGGGTGGCCGTGGCCATCGGCACCTCCGGCGTGGACAATGTGGAACGCCTGGCGGATGACCTCCTCGGCGCCTTCTCCGCCCAGGGGCCGGCTCCCCGCTCGCTCGCCGTGGCCCACGATTCGGTGTCCTCCTACCTTGGCGCGCTTGGCGAGACCCCGGGCGTGGTCGTGGCGGCCGGCACCGGTTCCATCATCTACGGCGTGGGCGAGTCCGCCACGGCGCGCGTGGATGGGTGGGGCTACCTCATGGGAGACGACGGCTCCGGCTTCTCGATCGGCGCGCGCGGGTGGCGCGCCGTCATGCGGGCGCACGACGGCCGCGGGCCTTCTACGGCGCTGCTCGAGGACTTTGCGCAGGACTTCGATGACCTAGAGGGCGCGTACGTGAAGATCCAGGCCGACCCGGACCGGGTTCGCCGCATGGCCTCCTATTCGCGCCGGGTCACTGCGCATGCGATGTCCGACGCCGTGGCGAGGGAGATTGCCGAATGGGCCGGCACCGAGCTGGCCCAGTCGGTGGCCGTGGCGGCCGGTCGGGTTGGCCTGACGGGCGCCGTCCCCGTGGCCCGGCTGGGCCGCGTCCTGACCGATGCCACGGTGGACGCCGCCTTCGAGACAACGCTGGCGCTTCGCCTGCCGGATGCCGTGCTCACCGAGCCGGCGGGCACGGGGCTCGACGGCGCGGCCCTCCTCCCGTTCCTCGGTGAGCGTTCAGCGCTGCGCGCCGCCGCGGCCTACCGCTGAGCGAAACGTGCAGCGTTGCTCTGGCGCACGCAAGAACGGCGGTCCGCCACCTTCTAATGGAAGGTGGGGGACCGCCGTCGTGCATGTGTGGCGTGGGAGGCAAACGCCCCCGCCTCACTGATCAGTGGAAGAAGTGACGCTCGCCCGTGAAGTACATCGTGACGCCCGCGGCGTTGGCTGCGGCGATGGTCTCCTCGTCGCGGACGGAACCGCCCGGCTGCACGATCGCCTTGACACCGGCCTCGATGAGGACGGTCGGGCCATCCGCAAACGGGAAGAAGGCGTCGGAGGCGGCGACGGAACCGACGGCGCGCTGCTCGGAGACGGCGTCGGCCGAGGCCTCGGCACCACCGGCAGCGTCGACATCGGACTCGACCTTCACACCCAGGGTGTTGGCGCGCTCCACCGCGAGGCGGCAGGAGTCCACACGGTTGACCTGGCCCATGCCGATGCCGACGGCGGCGCCGTCCTTGGCCAGCAGGATCGCGTTGGACTTCGCGGCGCGCACTGCGCGCCAGGCGAAGACGAGGTCGGCGAGGGTCTGCTCGTCGGCTGCCTCGCCGGCGGCCAGGGTCCAGTTCGCCGGATCGTCGCCCTTGGCGTCGATCGCGTCGGCCTGCTGCAGCAGCGCGCCGCCGGAGGCCTGCTTGATGGCCACGGTGTCGCGGGCGAAGCCCTCGGGCAGCTGGATCAGGCGGATGTTCTTCTTGGCGGAGAGGATCTCCACGGCCTCGGGCTCGAAGCCCGGGGCCACGACGACCTCCGTGAAGATGCCCTTCACGGTCTCGGCCATGCCGCGCGTGACGGTGCGGTTGGCGGCGATGACGCCACCGAAGGCGGAGACCGGGTCGGTGTTGTGCGCCTTCAGGTGCGCGTCGGCGATCGGGTCGGCGGCACCGGGGGTGGCCACGGCAACGCCGCACGGGTTCGCGTGCTTGATGACGGCCACGGCCGGCTCGGCGAAGTCGAAGGCGGCGCGCACGGCGGCGTCGGCGTCCTGGTAGTTGTTGTAGCTCATCGCCTTGCCGTGCAGCTGCTCGGCCTGGGCGATGCCCGGGGCGGCGCCCACCTCAACGTAGAGGGCAGCGGCCTGGTGCGGGTTCTCGCCGTAGCGCAGGATCTCGCTGCGCTCCAGGGCCAGGCCGGCGTACGGTGGGAAGGCCGGGACGTCCTCGGCCTCGTCGTCGCCGAACTGCGCGGCGGTCCACGTGGCGACGGCCGTGTCGTAGGCGGCGGTGTGGGCGAAGGCCAGGGAGGCCAGGCGCTGGCGCGTCTTCAGGTTGAAGCCGCCGGCCTTGGCGGCCTCGACGACCTCGCCGTACTTGGCGGGATCAACCACGATCGCCACGGAGGGGTGGTTCTTAGCCGCGGCGCGCACCATGGACGGGCCGCCGATGTCGATCTGCTCCACGACGGCGTCCTGGCCGGCGCCCGAGCGCACGGTCTCCACGAACGGGTAGAGGTTCACGACGACGAGGTCGAAGGGCTCGATCTCGAGCTGGGCCAGCTGGTCCACGTGGTCGGCCTTGCGGCGGTCGGCGAGGATGCCGGCGTGCACACGCGGGTGCAGCGTCTTCACGCGGCCCTCGAGGCACTCGGGGAAGCCGGTCAGGTCGGCGACCTCGGTGACCGGAACGCCGGCGGCGGCGATCTTCGACGCGGTGGAGCCGGTCGAAACGATGGACACCCCCGCCTCGTGCAGGCCGAGAGCAAGCTCTTCCAGGCCAGTCTTGTCGTAGACGGAAATGAGTGCACGCTTCAGCGGCACGCGGTCGAGCGCGGTCTGGCTCACTGGATCTTGCTCCTGTAGGGCGGGAGATCGGGGAACGCTGACCAGTCTACGGCGGAGGGCGCAGGGGAGCCGCGCCCGTGACGTCGCCCCGCCTTAGACGAGCTCGGGGAAGTGCTGGGCCAGCTGGTGCGGGGTCAGGCTCGCCTTGAGGAGGCGCTCGGCGTGCTCGTCGTCCGCCACGAAACAAACCAGTTCAAGCCCCTTGGTGGCCAACAGCTCCTGTCGCAGCTCCTTGATCACTCTGATCATGAGCTCGTAGTAGCGCTGAGTAGTCGACTTCCAGCCCTCGGCCTCCACCTCGGCGGCAAAGGCCCGCTCCCAGACCCCCGCGGCGGCGTCGTCCACGAGCGGGACGGCGCTCCAATGCCATTCAGTGGGGTCCCAGCGCCGGGAGTAGAAGCCGTCGCCGCCGTCCTCGTCCGAATCCTCGGGGTCCTCGTCGTCCGACTCGTCCGACTCGTCCTCGTCGTCCCAGTCCTCGTCGTCGGGGTCGGAGCCATCCAGCGGCGGCGGGCGATAGTCGCCGCCCTCCTCCTCGGCCCAGTCGTCCTCGTCGTCTTCGTCCTCGTCGTCGAGATCGTCGGAGAGGTCCCTGGCGAGGGCCTGCTGCGAATTCAGCGCCAGCATGGGGAGGACCAGCTCGCCGTCCTCCTCGGTCGGTACGCCGTGCAGGGCCAGGCCGTAGAAGGTGTGACCGGGATGTTCGGCCAAGATGGCCGCGGTCTTCTGCAATGCCACGCGGTGTAAGCCCTGCTCCAGGGCCGCCCAATCGAGTCCCATGGCCAGACACTACTTCGCTCCGGCTCGGGACAAAAGGCTTGTGGGAACCGCCCGCTTATGCCAGCTGAGCCAGGAACTTCGAGACCGCGTCGACGAGCTGCTGGACCCCGAGCCAGACGAACAGGATGGCGGTGACGCCGAGCGCGATGTTCCCGAACCAACCATTGCGCCACTGCCTCGGCACGCCGAAGCGCGAGAGGTTCATCAGCGGAAGCAGCGTGAGCGCCAGGAAGGGCATGAACAGCGCCCCGAGCACGGCGTAGATGAGCACCAGACCCACCGGATCCTGGCCCGTCAGGATCAGGATCATGGGCGGGAAGGTCAGCCAAAGCATGTAGAAGCGCGCGTAGGGGCCATCCAGCTTGGCCTCGGGCGAGTCGGAACCCTTGCCGCGGGCGTTGGCCCAGAAATCGGCGAACATGAGCGCCACCCCGTTCCAGACGCCAAGCACGGAGGAAAACGCGGCGGCAAAGAATCCCCAGAGGAACGCCGGCCCCACCCACTCCCCGTACTTGGCCTGCAGCACGGGCACCAGGTCGAGCAGGCCCTTATCGCCGTTGCCGAGCTTGACCCCGGCGGTCGCCACGACCTCGGCACCCACGATGAGCATGGAGATGACGAAGATGCCCGTCATGACGTAGGCCATGGTGTTGTCGATGCGCATGACCCGCATGAAGCGCGGGGTGCTCCAGCCCTTCTCGCGCAGCCAGTAGCCGTACGCGGCGAGCGTGATGGTTCCGCCGACGCCGCCGGCCAGCGCCAGCGTCTTGGCGATCTCGAGGCTTCCGTCCGGGCCGCGCGGGATCATCGGGATGAGGCCTTTGAGCATCTCTGGCACGTTGGGCACCGCGATGATCGCCAGGCCCACGATGACCACAAACATGATGCCGACGAGCAGCGCGGTGATCTTCTCGAAGACGGCGTAGCGGTTGAACCAGACGAGGGCGAGCCCCACGAGGCCCGTCAGGATCGCGAAGACCTTCAGGTCCACCGCAGGGAAGAGCGCGTGCAGCGGCATGGCGGTGGAGGCCATGGCGGCCGAGCCGTAGGAGAAGCCCCAGATCAGGATGTAGACCCCGAAGTACCACGTGGCCCACTTCCCGAGGCTTGACCAGCCCTCGAAGATGGTGCGGCCCGTCGCCAGCGAGTACCGCCCGGCCCCCTCCACGAGCACGATCTTGAGGATGATTCCGACGATGACGGCCCACAGGAGGCCGTAGCCGAAGTTGGATCCGGCCACGAGCGTGGCGACCATATCGGCGGCTCCCACGCCCGTGGCCGCCACCACCAGGCCGGGCCCGATGATGCGCCATTTTGGCGGCGGCTGTTGGCCGCCGGCGGCCTCGCTGGCGGCGTGCGATGTGGGCGGTTGCGACATGGTGTGCCTCTCGTTCGGGGGACGCGTGCACAATGGTCACCGCGCGTCCCGATCCGGGCATTGCGTATGAACAGGGTAACCAAACACTGTCAGAACACGTCAGCACGGAGGCATCGTGCCAACACTCGCTCGCCCCACCTCGGACACCGTTGTCCAGGGGCTCCCCTTCAGGTGGGGCATTCAGGGCCGCATCTTCATCATCGGCGGACTGGGCTTCATGTTCGACGCCTGGGACGTGACGCTCAACGGCGCGCTCATCCCGGCCGTCATGAACGAGTGGGGCCTCGACCGCCCCACCGCCGCGCTCCTGAGCACCGCCAACCTCATCGGCATGGCCGTCGGGGCCGTGCTCTGGGGCACGGTCGCGGACCGCATGGGCCGCAAGCGCGCCTTCACCTGGACGCTGCTGGTGTTCGCCGTCTTCACGGCCCTCGGGGCGCTCGCCCCGAACTTCGCCCTCTTCGCGCTCTTCCGCTTCCTGGCGGGCGTGGGGCTGGGCGGCTGCATCCCCGTGGACTATGCCCTGGTCGGCGAGTTCACGCCGCGCACCGCGCGCGGCAAGATCCTCACCGCCATGGACGGCTGGTGGCCCATCGGCGCCGCGCTCTCCTTCTTCGTTTCAGCATGGCTGCTCGCGGCGACCGGCTCGTGGCGCTGGAGCCTGGCCGTCATGATCCTTCCCGCGCTGCTCATCTTCTGGGTGCGCCGGCACGTGCCGGAGTCGCCGCTCTTCCTCGCCGCCCGCGGACGCGAGGCCGAGGCCCGCGCCGTCGTGGACGAGCTCGTGCGCCGCACGGGCGCCACCCCCGTGGAGTACGACGTCGTGGCGGCGCCTCCCGCCGCCACGGCCAGCCGGGTGCCGGCTTGGCTTCAACAGCTGGCGCGCCTCTGGCGCGAGGCACCCGCCGTCACCGCGATCACGTGGGCGCTGTTCCTCACGGTCCTGCTCGTGTACTACCTCGCGCTGACCTGGATGCCCACCATCCTGAAGGAGGCCGGGCTCGCCCAGACCGCCGCGCTCATCTCGGGTGCGGGCATGGCGCTCGCGGGCCTCATCGGCGTGGTCGTCGCGGCCTTGCTCGTGGAGGTCGCCGGGCGCAAGCTGCTCCTGAGCATCTCCGCGCCGCTCGCCGCGCTCACGCTCGTGCTCGTCGCCGCCACGCTGAATGACCCCAAGGTCGCCGTCGTGTGGCTGCTCATCTTCGGCGCCATCATCCAGATCGCCATCCCCGTGCTCTACGCCTACGCCTCGGAGCTCTATCCCACCGAGCTGCGCGCCTCCGGCTTCGGCTGGGCCTCCACCATGTCGCGCGTGGGCGCCGGCGTGGGCCCCCTCGTCTTCGCGTGGGCCTGGCCGGCCTTCGGTCTGACGGCCTGCTTCACGGCGGCGCTCGTGCTCGTGGTGCTCGCCATCGCCGCGATGCTGCTCAAGGCGCCCGAAACCAAGGGAACCGACCTCGCCTGAGCCGCCACCCGCCGTCGGGCACCTTCCGTCACGCCCCGGGCAAACACAGAACGACGCCGCCGGGTCCCCTTCCATGGAAGGGGACCCGGCGGCGTCGGTACGAACGGACCGCGCTCAGGCGGGGAAGCGCAGCTCGCCCGCGGCGAGGCGGCCGAGGGTCGCGACGAGCAGCTCGCGCTCGGCGACCTTGATGCGCTCGTGCAGCGCCTCCTCGGTCTCGCCCTCAAGGACCTCGACGGCGCGCTGGGCCACGATGGGGCCCGTGTCCACGCCCGCGTCCACCCAGTGCACGGTGCAGCCGGTGACCTTCACGCCGTAAGCGAGGGCAT
>JALAHE010000079.1 GCA_022712075.1 Galactobacter sp. | reverse complement strand
CGGCTCCCCCGCCGCGGGCCCCCCCCCCCGGTGGCGGGGGTGGGCGGCCGTTTCTGTACGAAAGAGCGGCCCGCCTCTTTAGCGCAGTTGGCCAGAGCACCTGTCTTGTAAACAGGGGGTCACCGGTTCGAATCCGGTAAGGGGCTCGATCGAAACCCCCGCGAATCCGCGGGGGTTTCGCCGTTTGGTCAACCCTTGAATCGGTGAAACGGCAGAATGAGCGGACCGCTCCCCCCATGGCATCCCAGGAGGACCCCGTGGCGAACCCCGAACTGGAACCGCTTCAACGCGTGATTCTTGAACACGGCGAACTCGATTGGGTGCTGCTCGGTAAGGTTCTGGAACTCGTCAACGAGCGCCGGGGCGATCCGTGCCCGACGTTTCGAACGCCCGGGGTGCACGAACGCTCCATCGCCGAGATCGGGAGCCTGCTGCGTCTGGGACTGGTCACGGTCGGGACGTACACCGACGCCGGGGGCTATCAAGCATGGGAACACGCATCCGCCGCAGTGCTGGACCGGCTTCGTGAGGGGCTCGCTCAAGCAAACAGCCGGGCCTACGACGAGTTCGTCATGCGGACGATGATCGATGTGCTTCCCGTCGACCGTCCGGCAGGCGAAGGTGGGCGGGATTCTGCCTGACTCCGGCCGCGGAGCAGGAGTGGCATCATGGGCGCAACTGTTGGCGACGCTGGGGGAGTGCCGTGAAGAAGTCCTGGTCCGTGATGACGGTGGCCGCCGCGGCCGTGCTGGCGCTGAGCGCCTGCGGTCAGGGCGGGGTGCCCGGATTGCCCGGGCTGGGCTCCGGGGGAGGCTCCACCGCGAAGTCGGAGAGTCCGCCTAGGCCTGGCGTAGGCATTGCCCCGAGCGTGGCACCGACCCTGCCCTCGGTCGGGCCCGAAGGGACGCAAGGAACGCCGGGAGCCATGGACACGCAGGGCACCGAGACCGCCGGCACCGCGCCGATCCCCGCCACGGGCAACCGGGCCGGAGGCGTTGTCTTGGACACCCCGAGCAGTATGGTCAAGACCGGCGGGGGCCAGCTCACGAACGACGAGCTGCAATCAGCCGAAGGCGCGACCACCGTGGCTCCGGGCGGGCCTCGGCCGCGCGGCGTCGATTCCTCCGGCTCGCCCGAGCAGCTCATCATCTACGCGGACCTGCTGTGCTCGCACTGCGCGGACTTCCAGAACACCAATGCGGACGCGCTGAGCAGCTGGCTCGCCAGCAAGAAGGTCACCGTGGAGTACCGGCTGGTGTCGATCCTGCCCTCCGGTTCCGCATACCCGGCGCGCGCCGCCAACGCCCTGTACTGCGTGGCGGACAAGGACCCGGCGGGTTTCCTCCCCGCCATGAAAGCCCTGTACACGGATCAGCGTGAGCGCGGCGACGAGGAGCTGGCCTCCGCCATCACACAGGCCGGTGGTCCCGACGTTGGAGAATGCATCGCCAAGGGCACCTTCCGCCCGTACCTAGCTGTCTCCAAGGGCAACATGCTGCTGGACGGCGTTCCAGGCACCCCGGCGATCTTCATGAACGGCGAGGAGTTCGACAGCGCGAGCTTCGACGAGTTCAAGGCCTGGGTCGAGGAGCGCTTCTAGGCGCTGCCGGGTGCCTACTGCCGGCGCAGCCGCGGAAGGGTCGCGAGTTCCGAGAACCACTGTTGGGGGAGCTCGTGGGCCTTGGTCGCTTGCAATGTGACCTGCGTGGAGACGGCGTTCCCCTTCAGCCTCAGCCATGCGAGGGTCAGGACGCCTTCCGCGCCGAGGTGCTGGACCACCGGAAGGAAGTGGACGCTGCTTGCGGCGGACAGGGTGCCCACCGGCTGCCCATCGATGCGGACCTCGATGACGGACTTCGGCGACTTGGCCGTGCCTCCGACCGCCGGGTGGAGCGTTCCAAGCGCGAGGCAGTCACCTGCTGACGAGACGTAACGGGCCAAGGTGCCCTGGTACTTTTCTTCGCCAGTGAGCTGCAGGGCGTTGCCCCACGGAAGCAACGACGACGAGGCGGCTACAGGTGGGTCGTTGACGGGTATCAGTAGATGCGGGTCTTTGAGGGCTAGTCGGAGGTTGGCGAAGTAGTGCGCCTTGCGTGGCTTGTCGTAGTCCTTGCGTGCGACGGCCCACAAGTTTGCCCGCACAGTGGGGACAAATCCGGCCCTGACTAGGTCCAAGAGCACCGGCTGGTACTCCCGTGCGTCGTCTCGTCCGAGATAGCCGGCGGTGTGGCCGCCCAGCTGGACAGCCACGGCGTTCGCGTCGTGCGGATTGTCAGGCTCCGGCACCAGGGCAGCTGTCAGGTTCTCCAGAACCATCTCTTCGTCGATTCGGGGTGCGCGGCCCAGCGCGGCGTGGATCGCCTCCATGTAGGCAAACTCCGCCTCGACTTCCACGTCAGGTCGGCCGCTTCCTCCGCCGAGCGGGTACGGAGTGTGAGCAACAGCGGACTCGTGCTCACGGGTCTTCACGGGGGCCGAGCGTCGACCGAACAGCTTGCGCTTGCGGGGCTCCTTCTCGGCCGTGACGACCACGGCGGCGGGTGCTGCAGCGGCCCGAGCTTCAACGGGAACCTGCCGCGGAACCAACGGGTCGTGAACGGTTGCCCCGTTGCTAGCGGCCGTGTCGGTCCACACAGCCCCGTCCCAGTACCGGTGCTGATGACGCCCGGTCGGGTCCGGGTACCAAGCGGCGGGCGGCGACGGGGGGAGCTGATTCATGCGGTGACCTCCGGGGGCGGTGCTGCAGAATGAAGTGAGCTCCACCCTAAAGAGTGGCGTGGTTCAGCGCGAGGGGCGGGCCGCATCACAGGCGTCCAAGGGAACAACGCCCGACGGCGCGTCGTTGACTAAGGGTGGAACCTCGCCTTCCGCGGCGCTCGCCGCGAGCGGCCGGTTCCGCCCCAGCAGCATCGCCTCTCAGGAGTTCTAGACGTGAGCAACCCCGCCTCCCCGCTCAAGGTCGCCGTGCTCGGCGCCGGCCACGTGGGCACCGTGCTGGCCCGCCTGTCAGTGGCCGCCGGCCACGACGTGCGCCTGGCCACGACCCGAGACGCCCGCGAGCTGGCCCTCATCGCCGACTTCCTGGTGCCGGGCGTCACCGCCACGTCCATCCCGGAAGCGGTCAAGGACGCCGACCTCGTCATCGCCGCCGTGCCGCTGCACCGCTACCGCACGCTGGACACCGAGGCCCTGCGCGGCAAGGCCGTCGTCGACCTCATGAACTACTGGGCGGGCACCGACGGCCGCATCGACGAGTTCGAGGTGCCGCGCACCTCCGCCGAGGTCATCGCCGAGTTCCTGGACGGTTCCCAGACCGTCAAGACGCTGAACCACATCGGTTACCACGAGATGGAATCCGACCACCGACCGGCCGGCGACCCCGAGCGCCGCGCCGTGGCCCTCGCCGGCAACGACCCCGACGCGAAGGCCCTCGTGGCCCGCTTCCTCGATGAGATCGGCTTCGACCCGGTGGACGCCGGCGACCTCGCCGCGAGCGCCGGCTTCCAGCCCGGCACGCCCATCTTCAACGGCTCCTTCGACGCCCAGCAGATGCGCGCGGCACTCGACGTCGCCGTGCCCGAGCCCCAGCGTGCCTGAGAGGCAGCGCGCCTGAGCGGCAGCGCGCCCCCGGGGACGCACGCCCAGCCAGGCGCCCCACGGGCCGCCGCCCGCTGAACGCGGCCACCCGCCGTCGTGCACCACCCGGACACAGACCCCTGTTGACGAGACAGGTGCTCCATACGCGAGAGGAGGCCCTCCCCCCGGCAGGGGTGAGGGCCTCCGCGCGCGCGTGGGGGCGGGACGCCGGCGGGGGAGGTGTGGGAGCCCGTGCCGGG
>JALAHE010000078.1 GCA_022712075.1 Galactobacter sp. | reverse complement strand
CCGGCTGGGCCGGGGCCGCGCCGTCGAAGGCCGTGTAGCCGGCGCCGCGGAACAGGCCGCCAGCGGCGTGCATGATCGCGAGCTGGCTCGGGTCGGAAACATCGAGCGAGCGCAGGTAGGCGCCGTAGCCCTGCTCCTTGTCCCAGGGGTGGCCGAGCCGCGCGGCGACCTCGCGGAAGCGCCGCTCGGCTTCCGGGTCCGGGGCGGGCATGGTCCGCAGCAGCCCAACCCCGGCCTCCAGCATGACCGACGCCGCGGTGATGCCCGTGAGCAGAGACACCTGGGCGTTGTCCTCCTCGATCGGCAGGGGCACCCTGGACTGCAGCCGATAGCCGCCGCCGTCGCCCGGCACGATTTCCTGCTCGGGCAGGCGCAGATTGGCGCCGCCCCGGCGGGCCTCGTCGACCCGCCGCGCCTCGCCGAAGGCGTGCAGCCGCACCATGAGCGCGTCCCCGGCCTCGAGCCGGCGCTGGGCCTCCGGATAGCTGAGCTGCTCGCGGCTGCGCACCTTCGCGCGGCGCAGGGCGGTGAGGGAGGACGTGCCATCCGCCGCCACGAGCATGTCCCAGACGAAGGCGCCGCGCTCCTGGCCTTCCAGCAGCGAACCCGCCCCCTCCGAGATGACCTCGGGGTGCAGGGGAATGCGGCCTTGGGGCAAGTAAGCGGTCTCCCCGCGCCGGCGGGTCTCGGCGTCGAGCTCGCCTCCCTCTGGAACGAACCCGGGCACATCGGCGATCGCGTACTGCACGCGCCAGCCGTCGCCCTCGTCCTCGATCCAGAGCGCCTGATCGAGGTCGGTGGAGCCCTCCGGGTCGATCGTCACGAAGGGGACGTCCAGGAGGTCGAGCTCCGGGAGCGCGTACGCCCGGACGGCGGCCTGCGCCTCGGCGACGGCGGCCGGCGGGTACTCGGGGGAAAGGCCGGAGGCCGCCGCCGCGGTCTCGAGGGAATCCCTGAGGGCGGTGGCGGCCTCCGAGAGCCGCAGATAAGCGTGGCGCATGGCTGCGGCTCCTTGCTTCGATCAGGCCTGGGCGAACCCGACGGGACGCTGAGCCGGGGCGCCGAACTCCACGTAGGCGATGCCGGCGCCGGCCACGAGGACCTTGCGGCCCTTCGCGTCGGTCAGGCTCAGCAGGCTGGAATCCTTGATCGCGGCGGCGATGGCCGCCTCGACGGCCTCGGCGCTCTCCTCGGTCTCGATGGCGACCTCGCGGGCGACGTCCTTCATGCCGATGCGCACGTCCATGACAACTCCTGTGCTCGTGGGACGGCCGACCGGTTCTCCGGGCGCCGCCGCGTGAAAAGTCTTCCAGCCCACCCTATGACAGGCTCAGGCGATGTCCTTGGGGAACTGGCCGATTCCGCGCCAAGCCAAACGCGCAACGAGCTCGACCGCGGTGTCCAGGGGGACCTCGGGGGCCGCGGCCCACCGCATGGCCCCGGTCTGGGCGGCCCCGGCGAGGGCGTGCCCGAGGAGCTCGGCTGCCGGGGCGGGAAGCCCGGCCTGCGCCTCGATGATGGTGCCGATGGCGCGGCCCACCGCCTCCTCGAACGTCTTCAGGCGAGCCGAGACGTCGGAGTCGTTGCCCAAGTCCGAGGCGAAGATGAGGCGATGCGAGCCGGAGTCCTGGGCCACGTACTCGAAGAACACGCGCACCGTCGCGTTGACGCGCTCGCGGTTGTCCTCGGTCTTGGACACGGCGGTCACGAGGCGGCCCTCGAGGGCCGAGAGCTCGGAGTCGAGGAGGGCGAGGTAGAGCTCGCGCTTGCCGGGGAAGTGCTGGTACAGCACGGGCTTGGAGACCTGCGCCGCCTCCGCGATCGCGTCCATGGCCGTGCCGTGGTAGCCGCGTTCGGAGAACACGGCATGCGCGGCCTCCAACAGCTGGGCTCGGCGCTCGGCCTTGGGCAGGCGCAGCTGACGGGGGGAGGAGGAGGTGGTGCTCACGGTGGCCTTCCGCTCAAGTCAGAGAAGCATCTCTTCGACAGGCGTCATGCTACGCCCGGGTAGCCCCGCATCCCCGAATCGTGACGGTGTGCCGGTGTCGGACATGGCGAGGGCGTGGGAGCCGGTGGCTCCCACGCCCTCGCGTGACGTGGTGAAGGTGCCCGACGGCGGCGCGTGGGCTTAGGAGGCCTCGGCCGCCTGGTGCGGGGCCGGGCACTCGACGTCGGCCAGCGCCTCGGCGGCGGCGCTGGTGGACACCGGCTCGCTGTGCTCGGGGCGAGCGGCCGCCAGGGCGGCAGCCTCGGGGCTCGCGGCGGCGCGGGCCTGGGCCGCGGTGTTGCCGCGGCGCGTGGCGGCGGTGGGCACCTCGATGCCGTAGAGCGCGCTAAGGGCGTCCGTGTACTCGTCGATGCGACCCTCTTCGGCCATCTCGCGGGCACGGACGGTGGGGATGTGGAGCATCTGCTTGACCATGCGGCGCATGGCAAACTCGACCTCTTCGCCCGCGGCGGTGCAGCCGTGCTGGGCCCTGACCTTCTCCACCTCCGACTCGAGGACGGCCTGCGTGTGGCGGCGCAGGGCCACGATCGCGGCGTCGGCCGTGCGCTGGCGGCGCTCGCGCTCGAAGGCCTCGGTGGCCTCGGAGACGATGTGGCTTGCCTTGCGCACGGAGTCAAGCTGCTCGCCCGGCGCGGCCATGCGGACCGACTCCAGGGTGAGCAGCGAAACGTTCTCGAGGGCGTCGAGCTCGGGGTCGAAGTCGCGCGTGAGCGCAAGGTCGATGGCCACGAGCGGGCGGGGGCCGCGCTGCAGCTCCTGAAGGTCGGAGGCCATGATGCGGTGGGCGCCGCCGGAGCAGCCGATGATGACGTCGGCGCGCACGAGCCACTCGGTGAGGGACTCCTCGCTCAGGGCCTCGCCGCTGCGGGCCGCAACAAACTCCTCGGCGCGGCCGGAGGCGGAGTAGACACCCACCGAGCGGGCGCCGCGCTCCTGCAGCAGCTTGAGGGTGGCGCCGGCGTAGGCGCCGGTGCCGAAGAGCACCACGGTGCGGTCGGCCCAGGCGCCCGGCTCGAGGTCCTCGGCGAGGTCGAGCGCGACCGACACGATGGACTTGCCGCGCGAACCGAGGGTGGTCGAGGACTGCACCTGCTTGGCGGTGCGGGAGGCGCTCTGGAAGAGCTTGGTCAGGTTGCCGGTCACGGTGCCGGAGGCCTGCGCCTCGATGAGGGCTCGCTTGACCTGGCCGGCGATCTCGCGCTCCCCGACGACGGCCGAGTCGAGGCCGGCTCCAACGGAGAAGAGGTGGCGGGCCACCTCGGCGCCCGTGCGCGTCGTGAGGGCGGAGGAGACGAGGTCTCGCTGCACGCCGGAGTGGTTCGCCACGGTGTCGACGACGGCCGCGCGGGCGGCGTCGACTGCGTCGGCGTCCTCCGCCTCGGCGTAGATCTCGAAGCGGTTGCAGGTGGCGAGCACGACGGTGCCCTTGAGGGCGGGGGACTGCGCCACGGCGGTGGGGTCGAAGGCGGAGGCCGCCGCGGAAAGCCGCGCGACGGTCTCCAGATCGAGCTCCGCATGGGAGGCAATGAGTGACATCAGGACCACAATCGACACAGTGTAGTCCGCTTGGGGTCAGCGCGCCGGTGAGGTCAGCCTCACTTCGGGGCCTACGGGATGCCGCTGCATCGTCTCCGCGTGGAGACGTGTTGACCCGCATCCGCGTCCTGACGCGGAAGCGGCGAAGCCAGCACTTCTACGGGTGGTAGAAAAATCCTCCCGCCGCGCCGCGCCCATTTCGTACAGGGGTGTCTGGCGCGGCAGAATGGCAAGCATGACGCTTCGTGGATCCCACCCCCTCGTGTCCGGAACCACCGCCAACGCGCCGCTGATCGCCGCCATGACCGGCCGCACGCCCTCGCGGCGTCCCGTCTGGTTCATGCGTCAGGCCGGTCGCTCCCTCCCGGAGTACCGCGAGCTGCGTGCCGGGACGGACATGATCGCCTCCTGCCTGGATCCGGCCATGGCCAGCGAGATCACGCTGCAGCCCGTGCGCCGCCACGACGTGGACGCGGGCATCTTCTTCTCCGACATCGTGGTCCCGCTGCAGCTGGCCGGGCTCGACGTCACCATCAAGCCCGGCGTCGGCCCCGTCTTCGGCGAGCCGATCAACACGCCGGAGCAGGTTGCCGCCTTGCCGCGCCTCGACGACGCGGCGCTCGAGCCGATCCGCGAGGCGGTCCGCCTCACCGTCGCCGAGCTCGGCTCCACGCCCCTCATCGGTTTTGCCGGGGCCCCCTTCACGCTTGCCGCCTACATGGTGGAGGGCAAACCGAGCCGCGACCACCTCGGCCCGCGCCGTCTCATGCACGCGGATCCCGAGACCTGGGCCGGCCTCGCCGACTGGGCCGCCGACATCTCCGGCGCCTTCCTCAAGGCCCAGATCGAGGCAGGCGCCTCCGCCGGTCAGCTCTTCGATTCCTGGGGAGGTTCGCTGTCCCCGGCCGACTACCGACGCTACGTGTTGCCGTCCTCGACCCGCGCCCTGGCCCCCGTCAAGGAGCTCGGCGTTCCCCTGGTGCACTTCGGTGTGGGAACGGGTGAGCTGCTGGCGGACATGAACCGCGCGGGCAACACCGTCATGGGCGTCGATTACCGCGTCCCGCTCGACGAGGCCGAGGCCCGCCTCGGCGGCGGCGTGCCGCTGCAGGGCAACATCGATCCCGCGCTGCTCGGCGCCGGTTGGGACGCGCTGCGCGAACACTCGATCGACGTGCTGGCCCGCGGTGCGGCGGCCCCCGGCCACGTCGTCAACCTCGGCCACGGCGTGCCGCCGGACGCCGACCCCGAGGTGCTCACGCGCCTCGTCGAGTTCATCCATTCGGTGCCCGTCGACGCCGATCCGCGTTCGTTCTCAGCGTTGAAGGAGGCCTGAGCGTGTCCCGCCTGGCCGATCGTTTCCAGTCCCTGGCCGCCTCCCGCAAGGCGGCCGCTCCCTCCCACGCCCCGGCCGCCGTCGTGCTGGGGGCCGGCGTGGCCGGCCTCGTCGCGGCGCGCGAGCTTGCGCTGCTCGGCTACGAGGTCAGCGTGCTGGAGGCGGGCGAGCCGGGCGGGCGCGTGAGCGCGCACGCCGTGGATGGCTTGAGCCTCGACGCCGGGGCGGAGTCCTTCGCGACCCGCACCGACGCCGTGGCCCGCCTCGCCGGCGAGCGGGGCCGGGAGATCGTCTACCCCGCCCCGTCCCCGGCGTGGCTGCACGCCGGCCCCGGCCGCGACGTGCCGCTGCCGCGCAGCGGCGTGGTGGGCATCCCCGGCGACCCGCGCGAGGCCGACGCCATCGCCGCGCTCTCCGCCGAGGGCGCCGCCCGCGCCGCGCTGGACCTCGAGACGCCGGTGCAGCCCGAGCTGCTCGAGGGCCCCGTCTCGCTCGGCGAGCTCGTCCGCGT
>JALAHE010000010.1 GCA_022712075.1 Galactobacter sp. | reverse complement strand
GTGGGTGATGAGGAGTGGTACGTCTTCTTGGAACCTGAGCACATGGTGGTGCTGGTGCACGCGGAGTGGTTGAGCACGGAGGCGGAGGTGGACAGGATGAATCGGGATGGGGTGCGAGCCATCGCCGAGACGGTGCGCTCGGTCTAGCGCGGTAGCGATGCGAAGGGTGAAGCGTGGCTTGGTTTAGGCGCAAGCGGGCGATGAATGAGAATCTGCAACCGGTTCAATTGGAAATTGAACCGCCCGGGGCGTTCGTGCATTTGCCCAAGCCGGGGAGTGACGTACAACTGGGCGATTGGGCGCGGGAGGCGGCGTTGGAGCATGTGCCGCTTCTTGATGAGTTTGGGTTCTCCAGTACTGAGGATTTGGACTTCTTGGTGTCTCAGTTGGCCGGGTGGGCGCAGGTGCACATGGATTCGGGGCCTGCCAATTGGGGTCTCGCCGGCGTGGTGGATGCCCTGGCGGGTGTGGACATCTATGTGTCGGTGCGTGGTTTTGAGTTTGATGGCACGTTTACGGGGCCTGGGGATGTGGCGGATGAGGATCTGCATCGCACGCCGGTGATCGGTGAGCGCACGGTCGAGGTGGTGCAGCTGGAGTCGGGGGCGATGGCGACGCACGTGTCCTCGGTCCGTCGCTCCGTCTTCGGCGCCACCGAGGGGGCGGTGGGCGACGAGGAGTGGTACGTCTTCCTCGAGCCCGAGCACATGGTGGTTCTGGTTCATGCCGAGTGGTTGAGCACGGAGGCGGAGACAGACAGGATGAATCGGGACGGGGTCCGAGCCATCGCGGAGACGGTGCGGTCGGTTTAGCGCTGCAGCGATGCGAAGGGTGACACGTGGGTTGGTTGAGGCGGCAGCTGCCGGCTAGAAGCCAGCCCGCACCCAGCGCCGCACGACGGGATAGAGCGTGCTTGGGTGGTTCCCTACGGCCGGGTCCCAGAACTGGGCGTTGGCCTGCTCCCAAAAGGCCTGGATTGAGAGATACGGCGGTGGATGGATCAACCAGTCGTAGGCGACGATGTCGGGGACCTCAGGGGCTCCGGCGTCCGCGAGATATTCGTTGA
The DNA here is from genome assembly GCA_022712075.1 of Galactobacter sp. Lineage (GTDB taxonomy): Bacteria > Actinomycetota > Actinomycetes > Actinomycetales > Micrococcaceae > Galactobacter. The sequence continues at coordinate 2,247 of JALAHE010000010.1, read as the reverse complement.
TGGACTCCGTAATGATGGCCTCGTCCTCGGCGGTGAGGGTGAAGGGTCGTTTCCCTGCCGCGTCCTCGATCTCCCCGATGCGCGGTTCAAGACGGCGGGTGCACGCGACGTGATCACCGTGGCCCTCGGCGATGAGCGAGGCGGCGACCAGCAGGCCCCAGCCGTTTTCGGGAACGAGGCCCCAGCCTTCCGGCCGATGGGGCAACTCGCGGACGGCCCAGAAACTGGAAGCATCGCCGGGTGTCGACATGGAGGGCCTCCTATGGCGTCGTGGCGGCGGCACAACTCGCTCTTGCCCGCGATTCGTGGCGAAGCCTAGATTGCCTGAACCGGGCGACACCAGCCACCACATTGAGGGGGAAGCATGTCTGAGAACTACGCCGACGTCACTGCGGCGGAGCGGCCGGCGGCCAGCCGCGCCGCGGCCAGCGAGCCGACCGCTGACCGGCTCTTCACCGTCCCCGGCACGGGGCTCGTCGTTGCCGGGTGGATCGTGACGATCATTGCCGTGGTGCTGGCGGCCTTCCTGCTGCTCGCATCCGCGCAGAACGACGAGGGCTTTCCGTTCCATCGACTGATCCTTACGGCGATCCTGGGTGGCTTCGGCCTGTTCATCGTGCTCGTCGGCCAGCTGCAGCGCATGACATCCGTCCTGGCCGGTCGCCACAAGGAACCGGCGCCGCCTACCCCATGAGGGTGGAACGGATGAGGAAGCGCTTGCCCTCTGGAGCCTCCAGCGAGAAGCCGGAACCGCGACCGTCCACGAGATCCACGGTCAGGAGCGTGTGCTCCCAGTAGGCAAACTGCTCGGCGCTCATCCAGAAGCCCAGTTCGCCGCGCCCGGGCAGCTCGAAGACGCCAAGCAGCACGTCGGCGTCCGAGGTGATGAAGTCCCCCTCGGGGAAGCACATGGGGGCGGAGCCGTCGCAGCACCCGCCGGACTGGTGGAACATCAGCGCGCCGTTGCGGTCCCACAGCTTCTCCAGCATGTCGAGGGCGGGCGCGGTCAGCGCGACCCGGGAGAAATCCTCCCCGGGCCGCGCCGGCCGTGCTTGCAGGACTGCGTCCATCAGTACTTGATCACCACTCGTCCGTCGATCTTGCCGCGCTCCATCTCGCCGAAGATCTCGTTGATCTCGCCGAGCTCCCGGGTGTGGAAGGTCGGGTGGATCTTGCCGGCTGCGTAGAACTCCAGGGCCTCCTCGAGGTCCTGACGGGTGCCGACGATCGAACCACGGATGGTCAGGCCCTTCAAGACCGTCTCGAAGATCGGGGCCGGGAAGTCTCCCGGGGGCAGGCCGTTGAAGACGATGGTGCCGCCGCGGCGCGTCATGCCGATCGCCTGGCCGAACGCCGCCGGGTGCACGGCCGTCACGAGCACGCCGTGGGTGCCGCCCGTCGCGGCCTGGATGGCCTCGATCGGGTCCTCCTTGGCGGCGTTCACGGTCACCTCGGCGCCATGCTTGCGCGCCAGTTCCAGCTTCTCGTCCGCCACGTCCACGGCGGCGACGCGCATGCCCATCGCCACCGCGTACTGCACCGCGATGTGGCCCAGGCCGCCGATGCCGGAGATGACGACCCACTGGCCCGGCTTCACCTCGGTCTGCTTCAGACCCTTGTAGACGGTCACGCCGGCGCACAGCACGGGCGCCACCTCGTACGGGTCGGAGCCAGCGGGAATGCGGGCGGCGTAGCGGGCATCCACGAGCATGTACTCGCCGAAGCTGCCGTCGACGGAGTAGCCACCGTTGACCTGGGACTCGCACAGCGTCTCCCAGCCGGTGCGGCAGTACTGGCAATCGCCACACGCGCTCCACAGCCACGCATTGCCGATGAGATCGCCGACCTTGATGTCCTCCACGCCGGCGCCGATCGCGACGGCCTCGCCGACGCCCTCGTGGCCCGGGATGAGCGGGAGCGTGGGCTTGACGGGCCAGTCGCCGTGGGCGGCGTGCAGATCGGTGTGGCACACGCCGGAGGCGATGTTCTTGACGAGCACCTGGCCGGGGCCGGGCTGCGGAACGTCGCGCTCGGCGACGTCGAGGGGTGCGCCGAACGTCGTGACGACGGCGGCCTGCATGGTCGTGGGGGTCTGCTCCGAGGTGGTCTCGAGCTGGGTCTGCGTCATGGTCACTCCTAGAAGAATTGCGGGCTTGTAGGACTTCGGTGACCGCTTCCGGGGCGAGGCGAGCGGGGACGCCGGGCGGGCCGCAAGGGCCCTCAAGCAGGGAGTTCAGGTGGGGGCGC
>JALAHE010000077.1 GCA_022712075.1 Galactobacter sp. | reverse complement strand
GGTCACGGGCCACGCGTGCCGTGCACCGGGCCGCGCAAGCGGCGGCCGGCGTCCCCACGCTCGAGGAGGTCTCGGCCGGCGGCATCGTCATCGATCCGCACTCCCCGCACGTCTCCGTGGCGATCATCGCCAGGTACAACCGCGGCGGGCGGCTCGAGTGGTGCCTGCCCAAGGGCCACCCGGAGGGCAACGAGACCCATCGCGAGGCGGCAGTGCGCGAGGTCGAGGAGGAGACCGGCATCTCCGGTCAGATCGTCGCGACCCTCGGCTCCATCGACTATTGGTTCACCGTGCCGCAGTACCGCGTGCACAAGACGGTGCACCACTACCTGCTCATCGCCACCGGCGGCGAGTTGACCACGGAGAAGGACCCGGACCACGAGGCGGTCGACGTCGCGTGGGTGCCCCTGCGCGATCTGCCGCGGCGCCTGTCCTTCCCCAACGAACGCAGAATCGCTGACCTGGCCCGGGAGGTCATCCAGTCGCATGGCCTCTGAACCACGTGTAGACAGCGCCCCAGCAACATCGGGAGCGCCGGCGAAGCGCAGTCGGGCCGTGGCACTCATGGCCTCCGGCACGCTCGTTTCGCGCATCCTCGGCTTTGCGCGCACCTTCCTGCTGGCGATCGCCATCGGCTCCACCACCACGGTGTCCGATGTCTTCGACAAGGCAAACACGATCCCCACGATCATCTTCATGCTGCTCGCCGGCGGCGTGTTCAACGTGATCCTGGTGCCCCAGCTGATCAAGGCCTCGCAGGCCCCCGATCGCGGTAGCGCGTACACCTCAAAGCTCATGACGCTCACGATCAGCGTCATGGCCGTCATCACGGTGTGCCTGACCCTGCTCGCGCCGTGGATCATCCGGGTGCTTTCGGCTCCCAGCTGGACCCCGCAAATGCTGGCCCTGGGCACCGTCTTCACCTATTGGTGCATGCCGCAGGTCTTCTTCTACGGCGTCTACGCCGTGGCGGGCCAGGTGCTCAACGCCCACGGACGCTTCGGCGCCTACATGTGGGCGCCCGTCGTGAACAACCTCGTGCAGCTGGTCATGATCGGCGTGTACCTCGTGATGTTCGGCGCCTTCCACGGCAAGCTGAACGCCCAGTTCAACGAGTGGTCGACGGGGCAGACCGTGGTCCTCGCTGGCGGCGCCACCCTCGGCATCGTGCTGCAGGCCGTGGTGCTGTTCTGGCCGCTCAAGCGCATGCGGCTTGGCCTGCGCCCCGACTTCGCCTGGCGCGGCATGGGACTGAAGCACGTGGGTGTGCTGGCGCTGTGGACGCTCGGCGCCATGATCGTCGGCAACCTGACCTCGCTTTACTTCGGCAAGGTGGTCTCCGCCGCCACGGCGTACCGCGCCGAACTCGGCTCGGCCGGTTCCTGGGTGCCGGGCGAGGCGGCCCTGAACCAGAGCCAGCTCATCACGGTCCTGCCGCACTCGATCTTTGCGCTCTCGCTCGCCACCGTGATGTTCAACGAGCTCTCGCGGGCCTTCAGCACCAAGCGCTACTCGGACGTGGCACCGCTCGTGTCCCAGGGCCTGCGCACCACGGCCGTCCCCATCATGTTCTTCACGGTGGGGTTCATCGTCCTGGCCGGGCCCATTGGGCGCCTCTTCGGCGGCACCTCGCTGGCGGCGCAGGAGGCCGGCGCCGCGATCGCCACGCTCATCGTCCTCACGGCGCTCGGCCTGCCCGCCAAGTCGTACGCCTTCTTCCTCATGCGTGTGTTCTACGCGCATGAGGACACCAAGACGCCCATGGTGCTGCAGGTGTCCTACTCCCTCGTGGGGCTCGGGGCGGCGTTCGTCGCCTCCCTGACCCTTCCGCCGTACCTCCTGGCCCCGGCCACGGCGCTGATCTACGCCCTGTCTAATACCGCCCAGGCGATCGTTGCCCACCTGGCCATCAAGCGCCGCTACGGCAACTACGGGGCGGCGCGCGTCATGGATAGCTACGTGCGCATCGGCTGGATCGCCGCCGTTTCGGGCGTGGCGGGCGCCGTGGTCCTCGGCCTGTTCGGTGGCTACTCCTTCGGCTTCGCCTGGCGCGGCTACGTTCCGGCGCTGCTCTCCCTCCTCGTCGCGGGCCTCGTGATGGGCGCCGTGTACCTCGTGCTCCTGCGCCTGGCCCGCGTGTCCGAGCTGGAGGACTTCATGGGACCGCTGGCCCGCCGCATCCCCGGCGGCCGCAGCAGCGGTCGCCGCGCCAAGGGCGCGTAACGCTCACGAGCCGACCCCGGCCCCTCGCCCGGTGGCGACCGGGCGCCGTCGTGCTCCCGACCGTGCTGCCTCCGGCGCTGCGCCGTCGTGGTGCGCGCCGAACCGACGCCCTGGCGCGCTGGCGGCGGCGCATCGCCGTCGTGTTCTATCCCCCGGTGCCGTAGCCACGCGGCGACGTGACGCCGCCCGCTCATGGCGGAGCCATGGAGAGCCCGCCCGGGCCGGTAGCATGGGCGGATCGGGGCTTCGGTCCCGTCCGATCCTTCCCCCTCAAGGAGACGCACGTGTCCGCAGAGATCACCGTCGGGTCAACGCTCGGCGGCCGCTACCTCGTCACCGCCGAGGTCGTCACCACGGCCGAGGGCGACATGGTCTTCGACGGCACCGATCAGGTGCTCAACCGCCCGGTGTCGCTGCTCGTTGCCGCGCCAGCAAACGCCACCCGGATGGCCGTGAGCGCCCGCGAGATCGCCATGGGCACGCGCCCCTCGGACGTGCAGGTCCTCGACCTCGGCCTCAACGCCGACTCCACCTACCTCATCGCCAATCTGAGCGATCCGGCCTCGCTGCTCGACCTCGTGGTCGAGGCGGACGCGCCGTACATCGAGCCCTTCCAGACGGACACCCTGGGCCAGGAGATCTTCGGCGAGCCCCGCAGCCTCGAGCCGCAGGTCTACGAGGACGACGCCGAGTACTACCAGGAGCTCGCGGCCGAGCAGCAGCGCCGCCCGCTCTTCGGGCGCCTCTTTGGCAAGCGATCGGACGAGCCGTTCGACGTGGACGCCGCACCGGCCACCGCTCCCACGCCGCTGGTCGATCCCTCGAGCCCCGAGGCCGCCGGTCCCGCCGGCTACGCCTCCGTGGCGGATGCCGGCAACGCCGCGCCGCCCACCGGCCCGTTTGCCGCCGCGCCGCAGTCCGCCGCCGACGCCGCCCGCGTGGCGCAGCAGGCGCAGGCGGCCCAGGCCGAGCAGGCGGCCCAGGCGCGCGCCGCCGCGGCGGCCGAGCCGGCGGAGCCCGTCACCGGACGCACCGTGCCGGTGCAGCCCGTGGCCCCGACTCCGGTGGACGACTCGACGCGCCCGTCCGCGATCGTCCCGCCCGTCACCCCCCTGCCTCCCGTGAGCGCGCCGCAGGCCGCCCCGACGGCGCCCGTGTCCCAGCTCCCGAGCGACGAGCAGGCGGCCCGCGCCGCTGCCGCGCGCGGCTTCGACGCCCGTG
>JALAHE010000009.1 GCA_022712075.1 Galactobacter sp. | reverse complement strand
GGATGTACAGGTAGAAGGCGTTGGAGCCGCCGTGACGGCCCGGGCCGCGCTCGATGCGGTCCGAGCTGCGCAGCGCGCCCATCTTGTCGCAGATCTGGATGATGTTGTGCTTCTCGTGCGTGGAGAAGGCAACGTGGTGCAGGCGGGGGCCGTTGCCGCCGGTCAGGGCGGTGTCGTGCACGGTGCCCTTGCGGTGCATCCAGGCGGCGTAGGTGGTGCCCTCTTCGTCCTTGATGTCCTCGGTGACGCGGAAGCCGAGCTCCTCGAGGTACTTGCGGCCGCGGGGAACGTCCGGGGTCACCTGGTTGAAGTGATCCAGGCGGACCAGCTCGCCGGCCGAGTACAGGTCGTAGCGCATGTGCAGGCGCTCAACGTGCTCGGTCTCGAAGAAGAACTCGTAGGGGAAGCCCAGCGGATCCTCGACGCGCACGGCGTCGCCGATGCCCTTGACGAAGCCCTCGGAGCGGCGCTCGGTGCGGCAGCCCATCTCCTTGTAGTACGCCTCGGCGATGTCGACGTCCTCGGGGGTGCGCACGCGGAAGGCCATGGCCTTCAGGGCGGCGACGGGGCCCTTGGTGAGGACGAGGTTGTGGTGGATGAACTCCTCGAAGGAGCGCAGGTAGATCTGGTTCTCGTCCTCTTCCGTGACGTGCAGGCCGAGCACGTCAACGTAGAACTTGCGCGAGGCCTCCAGGTCGGTGACAACGAGCTCGGCGTAGGCGCAGCGCAGGATGTCGGGGGCGGCGATGGACGGGGTGGGGATCGGGTTCGCGATCTCAGCCATGGTTCTCTCCTTTGAGATTGAAGTGCCCGACGGCGGGTGGCCGGCTCGGTGCCTGGGCGGCGGTGGCGGCGCTAGGCCGCCGTCGCCGGGAGGCGAGGCGAGCGGTCAAGGAAACCACCCGCCGTCGGGCATTCAAGGGGTAAGTGGGTCAGGCCTGCTTGCCGAAGACGGGGTTGTGGACCTCGCCGAGGTTGATGTGGACGGCCTGCTGATCGGTGTAGAAGTCGATCGAGCGGTAGCCACCCTCGTGGCCCAGGCCCGAGGCCTTGACGCCACCGAAGGGGGTGCGCAGGTCGCGGACGTTGTTGGAGTTCAGCCAGACCATGCCGGCCTCGACGTTCTGCGCGAAGTTGTGGGCGCGCTTCAGGTCGTTGGTCCAGATGTAGGCGGCCAGGCCGTACTTGGTGTTGTTTGCAAGCTCCAGGGCCTCCTCGTCCGTGTCGAACGGGGTGATCGCGACGACGGGGCCGAAGATCTCCTCCTGGAAGATGCGGGCGTCCGGGGCCACATCGGCGAAGGCCGTGGGGCGAACGAAGTTGCCCTCCGGGAACTCGGCCGGGCGGTCGCCACCGGCGATGAGGCGGGCCTCGGTCTTGCCGATCTCCACGTAGGACATGACCTTCGCGAAGTGCTCGGGGTGGACGATGGCGCCGACCTCGGTGGTGGGATCGTTCGGCAGGCCAACCTTCACGCGGTCGGTCTGGGCGGCGTAGCGCTCAACGAACTCGTTGTAGATGCCGCGCTGGACCAGGATGCGGGAGCCGGCCGTGCAGCGCTCACCGTTCAGGGAGAAGACGCCGAAGATGGTGGCGTCGATCGCGGCGTCCAGGTCGGCGTCGTCGAACACGACGGCCGGGGACTTGCCGCCCAGCTCCATGGACAGGCCCTTCAGGTAGGGCGCGGCGTTGCCGAAGATGATCTTGCCGGTGCCGGACTCGCCGGTGAAGGAGATCAGCGGGACGTCGGGGTGCTTGACCAGCGAATCGCCGGCGAAGCCCTCTTCGCCGTAGCCGTGCACCATGTTGAAGACGCCGGCGGGCAGGCCGGCCTCCTCGAAGATGCCGGGCCACAGGGAGGCGGAGAGCGGGGTGAACTCGGCCGGCTTGAGGACCACGGTGTTGCCGGTGGCGATGGCCGGGGCAAGCTTCCAGGACTCGAGCATGAACGGCGTGTTCCAGGGGGTGATCAGACCGGCGACGCCCTTGGGCTTGCGGTTGACGTAGTTGACCTGGCGGCCGGGGACCTTGAAGGTGTCGTCGTGCTGGGCGACGATCAGGTCGGCGAAGAAGCGGAAGTTCTCGGCGGCGCGGCGGGCCTGACCCAGGGCCTGCTTGATCGGCAGACCGGTGTCGAAGCACTCCATCTCGGCGAGCTGGTTCTCGCGGGACTCGACGATGTCGGCGATCTTGTGCAGCACGCGGGAACGCTCGCGGGGGAGCATGGTGGGCCACGGGCCGTTGTCGAAGGCGTCCTTGGCGGCGGCGACGGCGGCGTCGATGTCCGCGACCTTGCCGGAGGAGGCCTTGATGTAGGCGGTGTTCGCGACCGGCTCCAGGACGTCGAAGGTGTCGCCGTCGATGGAATCGACGAACTGGCCACCGATGTAGTGCTGCAGCTTCTCGGGGAGACCCGCGGGGACGGAGATCTGGCTCATGTTCTCTGCCTTCTTCTTCACTGATGTGTGCTTCACGCGGCGCTGTCCTGCTGGCCAGCGCCGTTGCTGGTGGGAGGGTGTTCCGTGCTCCGGCTGGAGCTGTTCAGATGGCCGAGGGCGGGGCGCCCACGGCTTTCAGGTAGGCGTTCAGCGTGGTCATCCGGTGGGCGCGGGCCTGGGCCTCGATCTCCGGTGCCGGCTTGTGGGCAGCGATGGAGTCGAGGAGGGCCTCGTGCTCCTCGACCGACGCGGCGGCCCTGCCGGGCACCGTGGTGAAGGTCGAGACGCGGATGGCGTTCATGCGGGTCCAGCCCCGGTGCACCAGGTCGAGCAGGTGCGTGTTGGGGCAGCACTCGTAGAGCGTGGCGTGGAACTCGGTGTTGAGGCGCGTGAAGGCCTTGGGGTCGAACGCCCCGAGGAGCTCACGCATGCGCTGGTTGATGTCGCGGGCCTTGGCCAGGGCCTGCTCGTCAATGACAGCGGCGGCGAGGGCGGTGGCCGTGCCTTCCAACACGGCCAGCGTCTGCATGGTGTTCAGGTACAGCGTGGAATCCACGGCGGCCACCGTGGCGCCCACGTTGCGCTCGAAATGCACCAGGCCCTCGGCCTCGAGGCGACGGATCGCCTCGCGCACCGGGACCACCGAGCAGTCGAGCTCGTCGGCCAGCGTGCCGAGGACCAGGCGGTACCCGGGGGTGTACGTGCCGTCCAGGATGCGCTCCCGGATGGCGTCGTACGCGCGCTGCGACTTGCTCGTCGTGATGGTCATGTCATAAATCGTATACGAAATGCGAGTGATGCGCCACACACGTTTTTCAGCCCACGGCGATGCATGCGCTTTGTGCCGCTCCGGCGGGTTTTTATCGCCGGATAGGCACAAAGCG
>JALAHE010000076.1 GCA_022712075.1 Galactobacter sp. | reverse complement strand
CTCGGCGCTCGGGGCGCAGCTGCGGGCCCGCACGGGCACGGCGATCGCCACGACCTTCGCCGCCCGCCGCGGTGGGCGCGAGGGCGCCTCGATCCTGCTGTTCCTCCCCATCTTCTTCCTCGGCCCCGCCATCGCCTCGCTCGCCGAGAACGCGGAGGCCGTGGGTCGCGCCCTGCCGGGCGTGGCCGGGTGGGTGCGCTTCACGCCGTTCGGCGCCTTTGCCGGGATCCCGGCCTCCGTGGCCCAGCACGACGTCGCGGGGGCGCTGGGGTGCCTCGGCGTGGGCCTCCTGACCCTCGTGGTCCTGTGGTGGGCGTACTCGCGCATGCTCAAGCGGGCCATCGTGACGCCGCCGCGCGTCAAGGCCGCCGCCGGCATCAAGGGGCTCGGCTGGTTCTCGCGCTTCCCCGCCACGCCCTGGGGCGCCGTAGCTGCCCGCAGCCTGACCTACTGGATCAAGGACCCGCGCTACGCCGCCTCGCTCGCGATCGTGCCCATGCTCGTGATCCTCTACGCCTTCATCATCCCGAACATCACCTCCGAGATCCCGCAGTTCGCGCTGATCCTCGGCCCGCTCGTGGGCATGCTGCTCGGTTTCTCCATCTCCGCCGACATCTCCTACGACTCCACGGCGTTTGCCCTGCACGTGCTCACGGGAGTGCGCGGCGTCGCCGATCGCTGGGGGCGCGTCGTGGCGCTGCTGTGCATCGGGCTGCCGCTGACCCTCATCGCCTCGGTGGTACCGCCGATCGCGACCGGCTCCTGGGAACTGCTCCCGGCCTCGCTCGGCGCGGGCCTCGGCACGCTGCTCGTCTCGGGCGGCCTGGCCTCGATCGCCTCGGCCCGCTGGACCTACGCCGTGCCGCTGCCGGGCGAGTCGCCCTTCAAGACGCCGCAGGGCGCCGGCGCCCGCATGGCGCTCACGCAGGGCGCGCTCATGCTCGCCGTGGCGGTCGTCGCGGCCCCCGCGGTGGGGCTCTTCGTTGCGACGCTCATCACCGGATCGGCGCTGCTTGGGTGGCTCACGCTCGTGGTCGGCCTGCTCTGGGGAACCGGCGTGTTGGTGCTCGGCGTGCGGATCGGCGGGCGCTGGATGGAGGCCCGCGAGCCGGAGCTCATGCAGGCCGTGATGCTCAATCGCTGAGTGTCGCCCGTGGGTTCTCATCGGGGTGCGCGGCTAGACTGGGTGGCATGAGCCTTCCTCCGGATCCGTTCCTCGACGACCCCACCACGCCGGTCGGCGGCGGCGCAGCCGTCATCGAGCGCGAGCGTCAGCTCCAGAACGCGGAGCCTGGCGATCACGAGCGCTTTGCCCACTACGTCCGCAAGGAAAAGATCATGGAGTCGGCGCTGTCCGGCGAGCCGGTGATCGCCCTGTGCGGCAAGGTGTGGGTGCCCGGGCGCGACCCGAACAAGTTCCCCGTCTGCCCCGATTGCAAGGCCATCTTCGATGGCCTGCGCCCGGGCGGCGACGACAAGGGCGGCAAGAAGCCCAAGAAGTAACGCGAACGCCTCACCCGGCCCTGGGCACCCAGGGCGGGTGAGGCGTCGTCGTGCCCCGTTGGCCGCGCCCTGTCATGAGCGGCGACGGGGGAGCAGTACCCCACAGCAGTCCACGTCAGGAGATGCCCCCTTATGTCCGATGCCTTGTTCACCCTGGGCCAGGACATGCCACCGGCGTACCCGCAGAAGGCCGCGTGGGGCACCGCGACCAAGCTGCGCCAATGGCAGGCGGAGGCGCTTGAAAAGTTCTTCCAGAGCAACGAGAAGGACTTCCTCGCCGTCGCGACGCCGGGTGCAGGCAAGACGACCTTTGCGCTGCGCGTCGCTGCCATGCTCGTGGAGGCCGGCCGGATCAACCGCATCACCGTCGTGGCGCCGACCGATCACCTGAAGACGCAGTGGGCTGACGCCGCCGCGCGCATCGGGCTCTCGCTCGATCCCAACTTCAAGAACTCCGACGGGCACCACGGCCGGGGCTTCATCGGCGTGGCCGTGACCTACGCTCAGGTGGCAAACAAGCCGCTGCTGCACCGTGCCAAGACCGAGGCTGGCAAGACGCTCGTCATCCTCGACGAGGTGCACCATGCAGGAGATGCGCTCTCGTGGGGCGACGGCATCCGCGAGGCCTTCGACCCTGCCGTGAAGCGCCTTGCCCTCACGGGCACGCCCTTCCGCTCGGACACGGCGCAGATCCCGTTTGTGGACTACCAGGAGGACCCGGACGGCATCCGCCGCTCCAAGGCCGACTACACGTACGGCTACGGCGACGCGCTTAAAGACCACGTGGTGCGGCCAGTGCTCTTCATGGCGTACTCGGGCAACATGCGCTGGCGCACCTCCTCCGGCGAGGAGATGGAGGCGCAGCTCGGCGGAGCCGCCACGAAGGACATCACGGCCCACGCATGGCGCACGGCACTGAACCCCGAGGGCGAGTGGATCCCCGCCGTGCTCGCTGCCGCCGATCGCCGCCTCACTGAGGTGCGCCGCTCCATCCCTGACGCCGGCGCGCTCGTCATCGCCACGGATCACGAGGACGCCAAGGCCTACGCCAAGCTCCTGCGCAAGATCTCGGGGGAGGCCGTGACGGTCATCCTCTCCGATGACGCGAAGGCCTCGAAAAAGATCGACGAGTTCTCCGCGGGCCAGCAGCGCTGGATGGTCGCCGTGCGCATGGTGTCCGAGGGCGTCGACGTCCCGCGCCTCGCCGTGGGCGTCTACGCGACCTCCACGTCCACGCCGCTGTTCTTCGCCCAGGCGATCGGGCGCTTCGTGCGCTCGCGGCGCCGCGGCGAGGTGGCGTCGGCTTTCATCCCGAACGTGCCCGCGCTCATGCAGCTCGCCGCCGAGCTCGAGAAGGAGCGCAACCACGTGCTCGAGGGGCCCAAGAGCGCCGAGGAGATGTGGGACGCCGAGGCCGCGCTCATGGCGGAGGCGGAGCGCGAGGATCGCGCCTCCTCCGAGCTCGAAGAGGCCGAGTTCAAGTACCAGGCCCTCGGATCCGACGCGCACTTCGACCGCGCCG
>JALAHE010000075.1 GCA_022712075.1 Galactobacter sp. | reverse complement strand
GGCCCGCTAGGGCCGCCCGCGCGTCCCCGTGACGCCCCAGTACCCCTGACCCACATCACTCGTACGGAAGGACTTCCCATGGACTTCAATCCCGGATGGATCGTCGCGATCGTCCTGGCGATCGTCGTGATCATCATCCTGGTCCGCTCGATCCACATCATTCCGCAGGCGAGGGCCCGCATCGTCGAGCGCCTCGGCCGCTACCAGCGCACGGCCACGGCCGGCCTGACGATGGTGATCCCGTTCATCGACCGCCTCGGCCCCGTGATCGACCTGCGCGAGCAGGTGCAGCCGTTCCCACCGCAGCCGGTCATCACCGAAGACAACCTGGTCGTGAACATCGACACGGTCGTCTACTACCAGGTGACGGATCCCCGCGCCGCGACGTACGAGATCGAGAACTACATCCGCGCCGTCGAGCAGCTCACCACCACCACGCTGCGTAACGTGGTCGGCGGCCTGCAGCTCGAGGAGGCGCTGACCTCCCGCGACCAGATCAACAGCCAGCTGCGCGGCGTGCTCGACGAGGCCACGGGCCGCTGGGGCATCCGTGTCTCCCGCGTGGAGCTCAAGGCCATCGATCCGCCGATGTCCATCCAGGACTCCATGGAGAAGCAGATGCGCGCCGAGCGTGATCGCCGCGCGGCGATCCTCACGGCCGAGGGCACCAAGCAGTCGGAGATCCTGACCGCCGAGGGCTCGCGCCAGGCTGCGATCCTCACGGCGGAGGGCGAGGCCAAGGCCGCCGTCCTCAAGGCTCAGGGCGAGGCCGAAGCCATCCAGACGGTCTTCCAGGCCGTCCACGAGGCCAACGCCGATCCGAAGCTCCTGGCCTACCAGTACCTGCAGGCGCTCCCGAAGATCGCCGAGGGAACGTCGAACAAGCTCTGGATCATCCCCTCGGATGTCACGGACGCCATGAAGGGTCTCGGCGGTGCCTTCGGCGCCTTCGGCCCCGACAACGGCACCCCCAAGAATTAAGGCGCGCGGCGCCACCACCTGGCACGGTCGTCATCCCCTACAATGGATGGCGACCGTGCCCGCGTCCGGGTTACGGGAATGCACCGCCGCCCGCCCACGTTGTGCATGTGGTCGAGAGCGGTGAAGCACGTGAGGAGTCAGCATGAGTGATCGCAGCCTGCGCGGTATGCGCCTGGGTTCGCAGTCGATGGAGTCCGAGGCCGGCGTCGAGCCCGCGGCCCGCCAGACCGTCGAGTACGTCTGCGAGGACGGCGAGAAGGTCCAGGTCATCTTCGCGATGGAAGCCGACGTGCCCACGGTGTGGCACACCAAGACCGGCAAGAAGGCCCTCCGCGTCGACGGCGGCGAGGAGGAGCCCAACAAGGACAAGCCCCAGCGCAGCCACTGGGACATGCTGCTGGAGCGCCGCTCCATGGAGGAGCTCGAGGTCATCCTGAAGGATCGTCTCAACTTCCTGAAGGAAGCCCGCGGCGAGAAGATCGACGCCTGAGCGTTTCGCCCGCGCAACGCATGAGGGGCCCGCACCATTCTTGGTGCGGGCCCCTCATGCGTTCTTGCGTGTGGCGTCAGCGCCCGAGCTTGGAGCGCAGGGTCTCCCAGCGAGCGGCCAGGCCCCACTTGACGACGTTGACGCCGGCCTCCTGGATGATGGAGCCGCTCATCTTCGACTCGCCGAACTCGCGCTCCACGAAGGTGATCGGCACCTCCGTGATGGAGAAGCCGGCGCGAGCCGTGCGGAAGGTCATGTCCACCTGGAAGCCGTAGCCCACGGAGTCAACGGCGCCGAGGTCCAGGCCACGCAGGGTCGAGGCCTTGTAGGCGCGGTAGCCGGCGGTGATGTCGCGCAGCTTGAGGCCAAGGAAGAAGCGGGAGACGAAGCTGCCAGTGCGGGAGATCAGCTTGCGGGAGAGGGGCCAGTTGACGACCTCGCCGCCCGGGACCCAACGCGAGCCGATCACCAGGTCGGCGCCGGCCTCCGAGGCCTGCAGCAGGCGCGGGAGCTGCTCGGGCTGGTGCGAGCCGTCGGCATCCATCTCCACGAGCACGTCGTAGCCGCGCTCGAGGCCCCAGGCGAAGCCGGCCAGGTAGGCGGCGCCGAGGCCCTCCTTACCCTTGCGGTGCAGCACGTGGATGTTCGCATCCTCGGCGCTCAGGCGATCCGCGAGCTCGCCGGTGCCGTCCGGGGAGTTGTCATCGGCGATGAGCACCTCCACCTCGGGGCAGGCGGCGCGCAGTCGGCCCACGGTCTTGGGCAGCGACTCCAACTCGTTGTACGTCGGGATGATGGTGAGCACTCGCACGCGCTGATCGGTCCTTTGGTGGCTGGTACGTGACCCGGGACGGGCCAGCGTTCATTGTATCCCGGTGACGGCGCGCCACCGGTGTGGCCCGGCTCAAGCCCGGTGCAGCACCGCGCCCTCGGCCAGGGTGAGCAGGCAGGCTGGTTCGCCGACTTCCGCCAAGGCGAGGATCGCCTCGGCTTGGGTGGAGGGCTGCCCCCAGTGCCCGACGTCGGGCGCTTGCCACAGCGCGAGGCTCGCCGGAGCGCCCACCGCCAGGGTGCCTCGGCCGCCTTCGGCGGCCCGTGCAGCCGCGTGTCCGCCCACCGTGTGGGCCTCGAAGGCGTGCACCGCTGCCAGCCGTTGCTCCGGGCTGTGGTGACGCAGGGCAGCGCGCACGCTGAGCCACGGCGAGGCCCCCGTCACGGGCGTGTCGGAGCCGAGCGCCAGCTGCACCCGCGCGGCAGCCAGTGTGCCGAACGGGTTGAGGGCAGCGGCGCGCGCGGCGCCGAGGCGCTGCTCGTAGAGGTCGCCGTCGAAGCCCCAGAGCTCATCGAAGCGAGGCTGCACCGAGGCAAGCACGCCGTAGCGCGCCAGCTCGAGCGCGCCCCGCGCATCGATGCCCTCCACGTGCTCGAGTCGGTGCCTTGCCGCGCGCAGCCGCTCCTCCCCCACCGCGCTGGCGGCGAGTCGCAGCCCCTCGAGCGCGGCGTCGACACCGGCGTCGCCGATCGCGTGGAACGCCGCCTGCGTCCCGGCCAGCGTGCACGCTGCGAGGTGGGCACCGATGGCCGCGGGTTCAAGCAGCAATTCGCCGCTCGTGTGCGGCGCGTCGGCGTAGGGTGCGCGCAGGGCCGCGGTCCTCGCCCCGAGCGAACCGTCGATCGAGAGATCACCTCCGAGCCCGCTCAGCGCACCTCCCCACGAGGCCATCTCCGCCAGCGCCTGCGCCTCGTGAGCGACGAGGCGGGCCCAGTATGCGTAGACGGTGGGGCGGAGTTCGCCGTCCTGGCGGGGCTCAAGGAGCGTCCGCAGGTCGGCCTCGCCCGAGACGTGCGGGGCGGCCATCTCGGTGACGGCGCTGTGGCCGGTGGAGGCGAAGTGGCGCAGAGCCACCGCCTGGTGGCTGCGCGTCTCCTCATCGCTCGTGACGGTCGCGAGGGCGCGCACTGCCGCGTGGTCGGACTCGTCGAGCGCCGCGTCGGGGCCGACTCCTGCTCGCGCCAGCAGGCCGGCCGATGCCAGGCCTGCGTGCACAACCACGCGCGAGAGGAACACCTCGCGGCCACCGGCCGCCGACTCCAGCTCCTCAGGGCGCGGCAGGCGCGGGTCGGCCCAGGCCGATTCGTCCCAACCGTGACCGAGAATCCTCGCCCCCGCCGGTGCCGTGGCGGCCGCACGGGCCACGGCGTCGAGGAGCTCGTGCGCCCCGTTCACCGCCGTGACATCGAGGGAGGCAAGCGCCCGGCCGGTCTCCGTGACGTGGGCGTGCCCGTCAACGAAGCCGGGGAGCAGCACGGCCCCGCACGCGTCGAAGACCTCGGTCCCGGTGCCCGCGGGCGCTTCCTCGGCGCGCCCGGCCCACGCGATGTGCCCGTCCCTCACGAGCACCGCGTCCGCGACTCGCGGATCGACGCCCGCGCCGGCCGCGCCGGCCGGGCCGGCCGCGACCCAGGCGCGCACGCCCGTGAGCAGGATCGGCGCGGGCGCCGGAGCAGACCCGAAGGCGTCCGGGGTCCCAGCGGTACCTGAAGCCGACCGGCGGCTCACCGGCGCCGCCTGGCGGGCCGCGCCGCGCCGTCGTGCTCTTCTGCCTCGTCCTGTCCGCCCGCGGCGGCGCTGACCACGGCCGAGGCGGCCACGACACCGCGGCGGATCAGCTCCGAGGCGGCCGAGGCGGTGTCGGAGACCTCCGGCGCCACGGCCGGGTTCTGCGAGAGCTGACCCAGGAAGTCGATGACCTGCTTGGCCCAGCGCACGAAATCGCCGGCCTCGACCTGACTCTCGGCGAGGGCCGAGGCGAGGTCCTCGCCGCAGGCCCAGCGGTGCATGGCGTCCACGAGCCCGGCGTCGGGCGCCGGCGTGAGCTCCACGCGGTGGTCGGACTCGAGGTCCTCGAGCCTGGACCACTGCGCCACGGCCAGGTCCCACACGTCGCGCACGCCCTGCGGCCAGTGCCGCGGACCGGCCTCGGCCTCGCGCTTGGTCTGGTAGACGAACATCGTCGCCGCGGCCGCCATGGCCGCCGGGCTGAGACCCTGCAGACCGCCCTCGCCGAGGACCAGCGCCGTCAGCAGATCGCGTTCGCCGTAGATGCGCAGCATGGTGTGCCCTGCATCAGTGATGCGCGCCGCCTCGCCCTCTCCGCGCACGTAGCCCACGGCGCGCAGCACCGACGTGACGCGGTCAAAGGTACGGGCGATCGTGTGGGTGCGGCCCATAATCTGGGACTCGAGGCGGTCCGACTCGACCTTGAGCTTCTGGTACCGCTCCGCCCAGCGCGCGTGCTGCTCGCGGTCGGGGCAGCCGTGGCACGGGTGGCGCTTGAGCTCGCGCTCAAGCTCGTCGATGAGCGCCTCCGGGTCCTCGTCGCCGGCGAAGGCGAAGCCGGGCGTGCGCCGGTGCGGATCCGGGCGCGCGTCGCGCAGCGCGGTGCGCAGGCTCGAGGCGAGATCGTGGCGCTCCTGCGGCGAGCGGCCGGTGAACGCCTTCGGCACGCGCAGGGTGCCGAGCACCTCGAGCGGGCCGTCAAGGTCAGTCGCCGAGAGCCGGCGCAGGCGCCCGTCCAACGTGAGGATGGTGGGGCGAGGGTCCTTGAACGACGGCGCGAGCTGCGTCACGACGGCATGGCCGAGATTGCGGGGGCCACGGATCTCCACCATGTCTCCCCGGCCCAGCGCCTCGAGCGCGAGTTCCGCCGAGGAGCGCCTGGCACGCCCGCGGGACTTGGACGCCGCCTTCTGGGCCTTGTTCAGGCGCTGGCGCAGGCGCGCGTACTCCTGGAAGTCCCCGAGGTGGCAGGTCATGGCCTCCTCGTAGCCGGCGAGCGACTCCTTGCGTCCCGCCAGCTGACGGGCCAGGCCCACCACGGAGGCGTCGGCCTGGTATTGGGCAAAGGACTGCTCAAGCACGCTGCGCGCCTGCCGCACGCCGAGGCGGCTGAGCAGGTTCAGGCTCATGTTGTACGTGGGGCGGAAGCTTGAGTTGAGCGGGTAGGTGCGACGGGAGGCGAGGCCGGCGACGGCCAAGGGATCCATCCCCTGGTGCCACGAGACCACGGCGTGGCCCTCGACATCGATGCCGCGGCGCCCGGCGCGGCCCGTGAGCTGCGTGTATTCACCCGGGGTGACGGGGGCGTGCGTCTCGCCGTTGAACTTGTCGAGCTTCTCAAGCACCACGGAGCGGGCGGGCATGTTCACGCCGAGGGCGAGCGTCTCGGTCGCGTAGACGACCTTGCACAGGCCACGGGCGAAGAGCTGCTCCACCGCTTCCTTGAACACCGGGATGAGGCCGGCGTGGTGCGAGGCGATGCCGCGCAGCATGCCGTCGCGCCACGCCCAGTAGCCCACCACCTCGAGGTCCTCGGCCGGCAGCCGGCGGGCCGCCTGCTCCAGGACCTCCTCGATCTGGCGGCGCTCCTGGCGAGTCGTGAGATCGATGCCTGCGCGCACGTTCTGCGCCACGGCGGCGGCGCAGCCCTTGCGGGAGAAGACGAAGACGATCGCCGGCAGCAGCCCGGCCTCGTCGAGGCTCGCCACCGTGGCGGGGCGGGAGGCGCCGCGCGAGCGGTGCCCGCCGCTCGCCGTGAGCGAGCCCGAGCCGGTGGCGTCGCCGCGCGGACCCGGCCGCCCGCGTCGTCGTCCGCGATCCTGGCGGCCGCGGCCGCCCCGTCCGCCCACGCGGGCCGTGTGCTCGCCCCCTCCCCCGCTCAGCGACGCGGGCGAGCGCCGGGCCAGCT
>JALAHE010000074.1 GCA_022712075.1 Galactobacter sp. | reverse complement strand
CCCGAGCCCCGGGCACCACCTCGTGGTGGACCCGGTCTACGGCGCGTTCGAGTTCGAGGACGTCGAGATCGTGCCGCCGCGCCGCTACAGCACCCGCGGCTCCCACACCGGCGGCGACACCTCGGCGCCCTCCACCCTCACCACCTTCGACCTGGTGGAGGCGGGGGAGGGCACCGAGCTGATCATCACCGAGACCGGCTGCGCGGGCCTGGGGTTGGACGGGGAGGCACCGCGGGCCGCCATCGACGCCAACGTCGCGGCGTGGCGGCGCGAGCTCCGGCTGGCCGCTGCGGCCGTGCAGGCGCCGGCCTAGCCAGCCTCACTCGCCGGCGGCGATCGCCTCGATCTCCACGAGCTGCCCGGGAACGGCGAGCCGGGAGACCTGCACCATGGTGGTCGCCGCGACGACGCCCGCCCGCCCGAAGCGCTCGGCGAGTACGCCGTAGTGGTGCAGCAACAGCTCGACGTCCGTCGTGAAGACGGTCGTCTTCACGAGGTGCTCCAACCCCAGGCCGGCGGCCGCGAGCACCCCCTCGAGGTTGTCGAGGCTGAGCGCGAGTTGCCCGGCCATGTCGCCCTCGTGGGCCGGGGCGCCCTCCGGCGTCATGGCCGTCTGGCCGGAGATGAAGAGCGTGCGCAACGCTCCCTGGAGCAGGATGCCCTGCTGGAAGCCCAGTGCGGTCGACCACTGGACGGGGTTGATGGCGGTGCGCTGGGTGTTTATGGCGTTCACGGCATGCTCCTTTGACGGGTCGGTGCTAGGCGGCCGGGATCGGCCACGAGCACCAGCCTTCGCCGGATACACGACACCCTGTGTCATACATGGATTACCGTGTGCGCATGCGCGCGGATCGCCTCGTCTCCCTCATTCTCCTCTTGCGCCACAGGGGTCGGCTGAGCGCGCCGGCGCTCGCCCGCGAGCTCGAGGTCTCGACCCGCACGGTGTTGCGCGATGTCGAGGCCCTCTCCGCCGCCGGCATCCCGGTGTACGCCGACCGCGGCCGGTACGGGGGCTTCAGCCTGGCCCCGGGCTTCCGCACCCAACTCACCGATGTCACGCCCGAGGAGGCGGGAGCCATGCTCGCGGCGGCGGGGGCTGGATCGGGGCGCGGCCTGGGGCTGGGGCCTGCACACACGGCGGCGGCCCTGAAGCTGCTCGACGCCCTGCCGTTGAGTCAGCGGGCGGCGGCCGAGAGCCTCGCGCGTCGCATCCTCATCGAACCCGAGGCCGATCTGCTGGCCCGCAGCCTGCGCGCCGAGAGCATCGCCGCCGCCGTCCTGACGCCCGTCCGGCGGGCCGTGGTGGAGGGCCTGCGGCTCGAGATCGATTACGCCCCTCCCGGCGAGCCGCCGTCCCGCCGCGTGCTTGATCCGCTCGGGCTCGTCGTGGCGGGAGGTCGCGGCTATCTGCTCGCCCTGCGCGGCGGCGCGGAGCGAACGTATCGGCTCGATCGGGTTCGCGCGGCCACGGCGCTGGACGAGCCGGCCGCCCGCCCTGCGCAGATCGACCTGGCCGCCCTGTGGGTCGCCAGATCCGAGGCCTTCCGGCGCGGAGGCGATACCGCGCGGGTCAGGGTCAGGCTGGGCCGGTCCGGGCTCAGAGAACTCGCTGCCACGGCGCTTGAAGCGAGCATCGAGCCAGAAACAGAGCACGACGACGCGGGGGCAGGGGAGAAGCGCGACGGCCGGGTCACGGCGACGGTCACGTTCCAGGACGAGGCCCACGCCCACTGGGCGCTGTGGGCGCTCGGCACCGAGGTGGACATCCTGGAGCCGGCCTCGCTTCGCGCGCGCCTGCGCGCCGCGGCTGAACGCGTCGCAATGCACCACGGGCGCTGAACGACGAACGCCCCGCCGGTCCCAGCCTGAGGCTGGGACCGGCGGGGCGCCGTCGTGCAGTGAAGGGACTCAGCGATCGCGGGGGAGCGTCTGACCCTTGAAGAAGGCCGGGCGGCGGATGGCCTGGTAGAGCATCGTGCCGATGCCCAGCAGGATGATCGCCATGCCGAGGATGAACACCATGCCCACGCCGCCGATGTTTGAACCGGAGCCGTACTCGGGATCCATCGAGTCGATCGCGGTCTTGATGAACATGAGCAGCAGCACCACGCCGCCGATGAGCGGGAAGAGGAACTGGAACACGAAGCCGCGCGCGCTCTTCATGAACTCGCGGCGGAACCACCACACACAGGCCAGGGCCGTGATGCCGTAGTAGAAGCAGACCATCATGCCGAGGGCCGTCACGGTGTCCCACAGCGCGTTCTCGGAGAGCAGGCGCGTGACCACGTAGAAGATGGCGGCGGCGGCACCCGAGGCCACGGTGGCCACGGTGGGGGACTTGAAGCGCGGCGAGATGCGGCCGAAGGCGTCCGGGAGGGCCTTGAAGAAGCCCATGGAGAGCAGCGTGCGGGCCGGGCCCACCATGGTGGACTGCAGGCTCGAGGCGCTCGAGGTGAGGATCGCGATCGACATGAGGATCGCGAACGGACCCATGACCGGGCCGGCCAGGACGGCAAAGATCGACTCCTGGTTGTCCGGGTTACCCGCACCCAGGCCCTCGGTGCCCACGCCAGCAAAGGCGATGACGGAGAGCGCGATGAGCATGTAGAGCACGATGATGATGAGCACCGTGAGCGTGGCACCGCGGCCCGGCGTCTTGGACGGGTCCTTCGTCTCCTCGTTCATGGTGAGGGTCACGTCCCAGCCCCAGAAGATGAAGATGGAGAGCGAGACACCGGCCGTGAACGTGGTGATGTCGCCGACGCCGAAGGGGTTGAACCACTCGAGGCTCGGCGGGGTGGCGTCGAACGCCGTGCCGTTGCCGAGGTGAACGAAGCCGGCGATGGAGAACCAGACAAGCACGAGGATCTGGAAGGCCACCAGGACGTACTGCACGACCATGGCGGTCTGCACGCCGCGGTACGAGATCCACACGGCCAGGGCCAGGAAGACCAGCGTGACCGGGATGTTGATCCACAGGTTCTTCGTCAGGTCGGCGATCTCCGGGTTGTTGAAGATCTGGCTGAGCATGATGAACAGGAAGTCCGTCGCGACGGCCGCCAGGTTGGAGAGCACGATGACGGTCGCGGCGATGAGGCCCCAGCCGCCCATCCAGCCCATCCACGGGCCAAAGGCGCGCGTGGACCACGTGAACGTGGTGCCCGCGTCCGGCATGCGGTTGTTGAGCTCGCGGTAGCCGAGGGCCACCAGGAGCATGGGGATGAAGCCGGCCAGGAAGATGGCGGGCAGGTGCGTTCCGACCTCGGCGACGGTCGGGCCGAGGGCCGCCGTCAGGGTGTACGCCGGGGCGATCGTGGGGATGCCGATGACGATCAGGCCGAGGACGCCGACGGCGCCCTTGGCCAGGCCCTTGTCGGCCTGGTCGGAGATCAGGCCAGCCTTGAGCTGGTCCTGCTGCGTGGGAGAGCTCATGAAGCCTGGCCCCCTTGGTTCTCGATGCGGGCCGCGGCGGCGGCGGAGTAGTCCCGCGGCACGACGACGACGGGGACGGGGGTCACGCGCAGCACCTTGTGTGCCGTCGACCCCAGGAAGAGGCGGCGGCCGCCCATGCGGGCGGAGCCGAGGAGCGCGATCTCGTGGGGGCGCCACTCGACCTGGCTGATCGCCTCGTCGAGCGTGGAGCCGTGCGCCACGATGACCTCGGAGCCGAGCGTCGTGCGCCCGGCGATCTCCTCGATGAGCTCGCGAGTTTCGGCGAGCTGGTCGGCATCGTCGCGGGAGCCATCCAGCTCCAGCAGGGACACGATGCGGACCGGAAGATGATGATGTTGCGCGGTGACGGCGGCCATGTGGGCCACGGCCTCGGCGCCCTCCTTGGTGCCAACAAAGGCGGTGACGCGCGAGGGACCCGGGCCCGTGGGCTCCTCCGGGGTGCTCTGCGGCACGGCCAGCATGACGGGCACGGGGGAGGAATGCAGCAGCGCGTTCGCCACCGAGCCGAGCGAGCCGCCCAGCCCGTGGGCGCGCGGCGCCACCACGATCATCCGGGCGCCGACCTCCTCGGCCGCGGCGATGATGCCCTCGGCCTCGGAGTCGGCGGCCCGGATGAGCACCCTGGCGGAGATCCCTTCCGGGATCATCGCCAGGGCCTCGTCGGCCCAACCGCGCAGCGTGGTGTCCAGGATTTCCTCGTAGCCGAGGGGGTCCGCGCTGGGGTAAACGGCGGTGAACGGCGACTGATTGCGCACCACCATGACGAGGTCAACCTCGACGGGATCCTCATGGTTGCGGGCGGCGTACGCGATGTTGCACGCCAGGTTCAGGGCCAGTTTTCCGCCGCGATCCGCGGTATAGCCGACGATGTACTTCATGGGATGGATCAGGCCTTCACGAACGGGCTGACGGCGCCATCGAAGGACTCGTCGTAGCTGCCGCCATCGAGCTCGGCCACGATGCGGGCGGCCGTGCGGCGGCCCATGCGGACGGCGCCGTCGACGTGCTGGTAGCCCTCGCCGGCCAGATCGGAGGAGGCGAAGTAGATCGGACCAACGGCGTCGTTCTGCGTGGGGCCGAAGCGGTGCAGGCCGCCCAGGTCGTAGCTCGTGGCGTAGGCGCCGCGGGTCCACTCCTCGGAGCCGAAGTCGGAGAGGTAGAAGACCTCGGGGTTGAGGGTCTCCTCGCCGAGGAACGCCGCCATGGACTCGAGGATCGCGGTCTTGCGCTCCTCCTCGCCCAGGGCCCACATGGCGTCGGCCTTCTCATCGGAGACGAAGCCGACGAGGGTGCCGCGCGGGTCGTTCAGGAAGGTGTTGTCGTAGACCTCCTGGACCAGCGAGCTGGGGGAGAAGCAGGTGCCGGAGAGGCCCTGCTCGCGCCAGAACGGACGGTCGTACACGGCGTGCACCTTGATGACCAGGCCCATGGACTGGTGCTGGTGGGTCACCTGCTGCCAGCGCGGCAGCGGCGGCTCGTAGGAGGGGCGCGTGTAGAGGTTCGGCGGGATCGCCATGATGACGCGCTTGGCGGAGACGGAGACGTCCTTGCCGTGGGCCACGACGGAGTCATCGCTCCACTCGAGGCGCAGCATCGGGTTGTTCAGGAAGATGTCCTCGGCGCCGATGCGCTCGGCCATCTTCAGGGAGACGCCCTGCATGGTGGTGGACATGCGGCGATCGAGGATGAAGTCCTCGTCAACCAGGTTGGAGAAGGAACCGGCGGAGGCGGCCATGAGCAGGGCCTGCAGCGCGGAGAAGGTCTTGGCGGGCTTGGTCAGCATGCCGCCGGCGATGAAGAGGCCGACGCACTCGACGGCCACCGAATCGGAGGTCTTGGACTCGAGCCAGTGGTGGAAGGAGATCGTGTCGAGCTCCTTGGCCTCCGGGTGCTCCCACGGCTTGTCGGGGTTCACCTGGGCGGCGAGCTCGTCCATGATCGCGATGAGCTTGTCGATCTCGCCGACGGTGGCCTCGCCCACGGGGAAGTCCTCACCCGTGTAGACGGTGCGCTTGCCGTCGTGATCGATGAAGACGGAGGCGCCTTCCTTCCAGCGCGGGTACGTCTCGATGCCGAGCTCATCGGCCAGGGAGTACAGGGCCGTCTGGTCGGGGCTGATCCACTGGCCGCCGATCTCGATGGTGGCGCCGCCGATGGTGTCGGTCCACGTGCGGCCGCCGACGCGGTCGCGGGCCTCGAGGATCGCGACGGTCTTGCCTGTCTTCTTCAGCTCCAGCGCGGCGGTGAGGCCGGCCGGGCCGGCTCCGACGATGACGACGTCGCGTTCGATGTTCTGCATGGTGAGGGATCCCTCCGGCTCGTTGTGCCCAACAAAATGAATGCTGTTCACTACGAGGGTATCCCAGCCACGTGTCCTGGGCCACTTTCGGGCGGATCGTAGGGTGCAAAACGGGATCAGTCGCCACAAAACACCCGTGAAATCAAGCGAACTGGCCCGAAAGATCCTGCCGCTCGCTGGGCGCGAAGTGGCCCCGGCGCCGTGTCGCGAATAAAGTGATTCAAATTCACTCGTGGGATTCTTGGGCATCAAGCGCGCCGCGCCGGCCGCAGCCTGCAGCCTGCGCGGGGCCGCTCATTCCGTGACACCACTAGACGAAGGCAGGACGTGGCACCCACCCTCAAGCGGCGCACCGGGCGCCCCACCACCTCGGTGCTCAGCCTCGAGGGCATCGCCGAGGCCGCCCTGCGCCTGATCGACGCGGTGGGCTTCGAGTCCATGACCATGAAGTCGCTCGCGTCCGAGCTCGGCGTCGCGCCCTCTGCCCTTTACAACCACGTGCCCTCCAAGGCGGCCCTCTGGCTACCGGTGCAGGAACTGCTCATGGGCGAGGTGGACGTCAGCGTCTTCCAGCGCCTGCCGCTGCCGAGCGCCATGGCGGCCTGGGCCCGCAGCTATCGCGATGTCTTTGCCGCCCATCCCGGCGTCATCACCGGCATCGCGGTGCTCCCCGTGGCCGATTCCCCGCGCACGCTTGGCGTGTACGAGGCCCTGGCCACCGCGCTCTCAGCGGCCGGGCTGCCGGATGCGCGCATCGTGTCGGTGATCGTGGCCTTCGAGTCCTTCATCTTCGGCTCCGCCCTGGACGTCACGGCCCCAGAGGACATCTTCGATTCCGGCCAAAACGCGGGCTCACACCCGGTGTTCGCCCGGGCCGTGGCCGCCCGCGCCGCGCTCCCCGCCGACCCGGCCGACGACGCCTTTGAGCAGGGCCTCGCGGCGCTGCTCGCGCTCCTGCCGGCGCGCTGAGCGCCGGCCCGGGTAGACCGGGCCGGATGG
>JALAHE010000073.1 GCA_022712075.1 Galactobacter sp. | reverse complement strand
TCGGCGCGGGCGAGTCCGTCGGCTCGGTCGGCTCCGTGGGCTCGGTCGAGTCCGGCGGCTCCGTCGGCGTGGGATCCGTCGGCGTCACGGGGGTCGGCTCGTTGTAGAACTCGATCAGCGGCGAGGAACCGTCCTCGGCCACACGGACCTCGCTCTCCTCGGTCGCCAGCTCGTAGCCCGCCGGGGCCTTGAGCTCGCGAATCTTGTAGGTGCCGGAGCCCGGGACCTTCACGGCGCGGGAGTTGCCGTCGGCATCGGCCACCATGAGGAAGCCGCTCTCGACGAAGACGTCGCTCACCACGACGGCGCCGGTCTCGTCGAGGATCTCGAAGCGCGCGTTCTTGTCGTCGATGACCTTGGCGGCGTTCGTCGTGTCCTTCTTGGCGATGGTCAGCGGGAAACCGTCCGAGGGGACGATCGTGGCGCTGGCGCCGCCGATGACGTTGGCGATCGGGGAATCCACGGTGAACTTGTCGATCTTCACGGCGAAGTTCACGTAGAGGGTGCCCGTGCCGGCGGGCAGCACGGTGCCGGGCTTCTGCGAGACCGTCACGGTGCCGGCCGGGGCGCCGTCGGACGGCTCGGCGAAGCTGGCCTCGAGGTTGCCGCCCAGCGAGCGCTTGGCCTTGTTCGGGTTGTCGCCGGTCTCGACGGAGTCGTCGTCAACGAAGCCGAGGAAGGTGATGCCGGAGGGCAGCACGTCCTTGACGTCGACGATGGCCACGTTGTTGTAGTTGCCGTGCGGCGTGAAGGCCACGCGGTACACGTAGGTGTCCTGCTCCAGCGTGCCGTCGGCGGCGACGCTGGCGCGGAGGTTGCGCGTCCACTTCTTGTTGGCCGCGTCCCACACGCCCTTGCGGACCTGCGCCTCGTCACCGAAGGAGGTGGCCTCACTGCTGACCTCGGACCAGAACAGCGGCTGCTGGTCCGCGCCGAAGAGGACGGCGCGGTTCACGATGTCGAGGGTCTTGGTGCCCACGATCGGCTTGGTGGTCAGCGGCAACACGAGCTCGAAGTGCTTGTTGGCACCGGCGGCGGCCACGACGGCCTTGCCGGATTCGCTCAGCGTGATGGCGAGGTTGTCGTCCTTGTCCATGGCCAAGACGAAGTCCTCGGGCTTCATGGCCTGCCAGTTGTAGCTGGCGGTGAGGCCGGCCTTCACCTGGTCGAGATCGTTGATATTGAAGATGTTCTCGTCCACGTAGTCGACGATGCTGCTCTTCGCGAGGTCAACACCCGCCTCCGGCTCCACCACGAAGGTGTACTTCACCGTGGTGGTCTCGCCCGGCTTAACCGTCACCTGAGACGGGTTCGCGGTCTTATTGAAGGAGCTGGGCAGGTTGACGCCCTCGTCGCGGTTGTCCTGCGCCTGCAGCGTCACGCCGGCCGACTGCTTGGTCGTGGTGCCCTCGTACTCGTACGTGGCCGAGTTGTTGAAGGCCAGCTTGGCGTCGTAGGCGGCGTTGTGGTCCCACGCGGTGGAGTTGCCCAGGCCCTTGGTCGTGTTGACGCTGGCCTTCACCTTGAAGGAGGCGTTCGTGGTGTTGTCCATGCCCACGTTGATGCGCAAGGTGTTGCCGTCAACCCACCAGGTGCCAACGAAGTCGTCGCCGGCAAAGTCGGCGGCCGAGGCCGGCGTCGTGTCGGTCTGCTCGAGCGTCATGCCCGTGGCGGTGATGAAGTCGGGGTCGTCCACGTTCCAGGAACCCTGCGAGGGCAGCGGGTCGCTGATGACCACGTTGCGGGTCAGCGGGTTGCGCAGGGAGGACGTGCCGTCCCACTGGCGCAGATCGGCCTTGAGCGTGTACGTGATCTGGGCGGGCGTCACGAGCGCCCCGTCCTCGTTGCGCTGCACCAGCTGCCAATCGGGGGTGGCGACCTTGTCGAAGGCCTGGTTCAGGTCCACGCCGGCCTCGCCCTTGACGGAGCCGTTAATGGTGAAGGACTGGGTCTTCTTGACGTTGCCGCCGAAGGTCGCGGTGTTGGTCAGCGTCTTGGAGTAGCTGCCGCCCTTCACCGGGTCGATCTTGTCGTAGGCCTCCTGCAGGGCATCGCGCAGGGCCGCCACACCCTCCTCGCCGTCGATCGCCGCCGAGTAGTAGAACTCGGAGGTGCCGTGCGCCGGCAGGTCGACCGTAGTGGAGAAGGAGTTACCCGAGATGGTCGGGGCAAAGGTGGTGTTGGTGACGACCTTGTTCAGGCCGTTCTCGTCCCACTGATTGCTGACGCCGCGGAAGGAACCGTCAACGTACTTCATGCCGGCGGGCAGCTGATCCGCGATCGAGTAGGCCGGGAGGCCATTCGGGTGATCAACGATGAGGCGGTACTGGACCTTGTTGTTCAGGATCTTCGGGTCGACGACAACCTTGCCGTCCACCACGGAGATGTACTGGTTCCAGTTCGCGTTGCCGACGATGGACTTGGACTGGGCAGTGTTGGTCGGCTGCGTCGGGTCGTTCGGCAGCTTGACGATGACCTTGACGGACTGCTCCTCGCCGTTCACCAGCCACGTGATGTCGGTGAGCTCGGACTTGTCCACCTTGTTCACGGTGAACTTCAGCCCCAGCACGCCCTGATCGACGCTGGCGGGGAAGGGATCGGCGAAGGTCAGCAGCACGCGGTTCGAGTTGTCCGGGTCGCGCTCGATGCTCGTCACCGCGGTGTTGGCGGCCGGCACGGAGGACAGGGTGACGTTCTCCGGCAGCTCGATCGCGACGGTGGAACCGGGGGCCACGGTCTTGTCGTACTGGACCTTGAGCTCAAGCGTCTGGCCCGGCTGAACGATCTTGACGCCGTTGTAGCTAGAGCCGTTGATGGTCAGGGAGGTAGAGACACCCTGGGTGGCGGCATGCGCCGGGGTGATGGCCGCTGCGACCAGCGCGGTGCAGACCAAGAGGGCGGCGATGAAGCCGGCCACGAACTTGGTCAGGGGGTTGCCTGGGGTAGCCGCCCGGTGACGACCGGGCTGCTGGTGTTGCTGCGCACTCACGCTGGAAGACATGCCGAACCTTTCGTCGGAAGGTTCGTCCCTACCCCCCCGTGTGGACTTCTTGATGCTTCAACTGAAGCACCAAAGAACCCCTCGGATCGGCCGTGAAGAGAAGGCGATTCTTGGTGATCGCCGCGAGGGCCTATAATGCCCCGCGGCATCCGCCAAGCCCCAGTACCCCGGCGTTTTTTCTACTAGCGGAGAAAATGCAAGAAACCTTTGAAACCGGTTCCGAAAAATGCCACCAATCGCAGTGAGTGTGACGCTTATCACAAAACTCGCAGAGGGCCGCGAGGCTAAAGGTATCTCCATAAGTGCCCGTCGGCGACTTATGGATATTCAATTAACTTTTTTTGCAAGTAATGGATCCGCTTTTAAATGCGGGCAGAGTTAGGCATTAATACTCATGTCCTCGCGACCGCAGTTCGCGGACAAATTTCCCGACACTGTTGGGATTCAGCGGCGAAGCAGGAGCGACTCGTCGATGCCCTGGGTGCGCACGTACTTGAATCCAAAGCGCTCGTAGAGGGCTCGGGATCGGCTCCCGACGAGGGTGTCGAGTTCCACGCTGCCCGGGTGCTCCATGAGGCCCTGCCCCAGGACCGAGCTTCCGAGGCCCTGCCCGCGCACGGACGGGTCAAGGTAGAACAGGCTCAGCTTCCAGCCGGCCATGGTGCGGGTCCACGCGATCGACCCCACGGAGGCATTGCCCACCCGAATGATGCGCACGTCCGCCGTCTTCAGCGCGTCCTCGATGCGACCGCGCGAACGCTGCGGCTCCCAGCGCCCCAGCGCCTCCAGCTCGGCGCGCATGGCGCGCTCCTTGAGGCGTTCCAGCCAGCCCAGGTCAGCGAGCGTGGCGGGACGCTGTGAAAACGTCATCGTCATGGGACCAAAGGTAGATCGGGACCGCGCCCCTTAGCCATTCGTGACGCGTTCCAGCTCAGCCGGGGATCGCAGGACGCAGAACTCGTTGCCCTCGGGGTCCTGGAGCACGGCCCACCCCGTGCCGTCCGGGTTGCGCCGATCGTCCACGAGCGAGGCCCCGGCGCCCAGCAGCCGGGTCACCTCGGCGTCGCGCTCGCGATCCGTGGGGCGCACATCGAAGTGCAGGCGGTTCTTGATGGCCTTGTGCTCCGGCACCTCGAGGAACAGGAGCGCGTGACCCGTCTCCGGCGACTGGATCCAGCACTCCTCGTGCCCCGGCTCGTTGGGATCCCCCGGCGCGTCCTCGTAGCCAAGCTGCGCCTTCCACCACTCGGAGAGCGCAAAGGCGTCGATGCAATCGATGGACGTGTGTGAGATCGCGAAGGCCATGCTCCACCGTACGGGCCGCTCGCTCGCGGCGATAGCCCCAGTGGCGCCCTCACGGCGGGCGCCCTCCGCCAGGAAATGCACGACGGCGCCGGGCCCGGGCGGGGGCCCCCCCCCCCCCCGGGGGGGGGGGGACAGCGGGGGGCGCGGGGGCGGTGGGGGGGGGGGAGGCCGCCGGGGGGGGGGGCGGGGGGGAGGC
>JALAHE010000072.1 GCA_022712075.1 Galactobacter sp. | reverse complement strand
GGGTGGCCCGGCTCGAGCCACGGCTCGGCGGCGCCGGCCCGGCCATCCTCCATGGCGAGGGCCGCGCTGGAACCCGGCCCGGCGGCGTCGGGCACTGAAGCGCCGCCCGGCGCGGTGACGAGCGGAAGCGGCCCCGTGAGCGGGGAGAGTGCCGGCGCCACGGGCGCAGGAAGCGCCGTGAGCAGGTGGGCCTGCACGGCCGCGGCCGTGGCGCGCAGGTACGGGAGGATGAGCGAATCGGCCGCGCGGTCGTCCCCCGTGAGATCGAGGAAGCCGAGGCGGGCGCCCGTGTGGGGGTTGAGCAGCGGCACGGCCGAGCAGGAGAAGTCCACGGCGAGCGGGCTGAAGTGCTCCTCGCGCAGCACCTGCACGGCCGAGCCGGTGGTGAGGGCGAGCGCGGGGGCCGAGGTGCCCATCGATTCCTCGGACCAGTCGGCGCCAGCCAGGAAGGCCATCTCCTCTGCCCGGGTGCGGGTCAGCGGGTCGCCCTCGACCCAAAGTAGGCGGCCCAGCTCGTCGCCCACGGCCATGATGAGCCCGTGGTCGCGCGCTGGCTGCGCCAGGAGCGAGCGGATGAGCGGGAAGACGGAGTGCAGCGGGTGGGCGGCGCGGCGGTGGGCCAGCTCGTCGGAGTCCAAGACGTCCGAGACCACGGCCTGCGTGGGGTGTGGGAGGCGGGTGCTCGAGCGCACCCACGAGTCCCGCACCAGCGCCCGAACGGCGGAGAATTCGCGCCCGTCGCCCAGCCCGCCCGCCGGCCCACTCGGCACGGCGGCGCCCAGGCGGTGGGTGCTGCTGCCGGGGCCTGGCATGCGCGCCTCCTGCGGGTCGGGGCGTGATTCCTTCAACTGTGCCCCGGCGGCGCGGAATCGGCAATGGTGGCTCGGCTATGAGTCGGGGAGGGCCGCGGCCAAGGTGCCGGTGTCCCCGCGCAGGGGCGTGGGCGCGAGGCTACGCGTTCGGGGGTTGCAGGTGCGTTGCGGGCGCGGTGAGGTGTGCTCAGCCGAGCCCGGCGCGCAGAGCATCCAGCGCCCCGAGCCGGGCCTCGGCGGCGGCCCAGCGCGTCGAGCCCTCGGGCAGGTGGGCCACGGCGATCTCCCAGGCCTCGGTGTCGGCCAGCGCCTCGGGCAGGGCGAGGTAGGCCATGAGGGCGTCGGTCTGGCCGGAGCCGAGCACCGCGCCACGGATGGCCGAGCTGAGCTCGCCGCGCCGCGCCACCACCTCGGGTGCGTCGGACCCGGGCAGGAGCTGGCCGCCGTACTCGTTGAGCGCCGGCAACAGGGCGCCGCGGGCCAGGTGCGCGGCGACGCGCGTTGCGTCGTCCTCCACGCCGCTGAGGCGATACGGGCGCGAGGTCAGCACCACGCCGGCATCAAGGGCCCCGCTGTCCTCGAGGGTGCGGCGCAGGCGCGTGATCTCCGCGCGGAGCGTGACGGTGGAGACGGGGTGGGCGTAGACCCGCTCGATCAGCTCGGCGCCGTCGAGGCCGCTCGTGGCGGCGCCGAGCACCGCGAGGATCTCCGCGTGCCGGCGGCTGAGCACCGAGGTGCCGTGCGGCGTATCGAGGGTGGGCGCGTCGTTGCCGGTCAGCCGCAGCAGGGCGTGCGCGGACGAGGGGCCAACGGGGGCGGCGGCCCCCTTGAGCGGCGCGGTGGAGGCGAGGTGGGACTCGAGCGTCGAGGCGGCCCCGCGCAGGGCGGCGAGGACGAAGGGATCGCGGGCGGCCGTGGGGCCGGCGATCGCGAGCGAACCGCAGAGGGCCCCTTGGCGCGGATCGCGCACGGCCACGGCGGCGAAGGGGGAGGGGAGCGCGGCGGTCGCTTCGCTCCGTGAGGGCGTCCTGGTGGCGAGCGCCCGGCCGATCGCCGAGAGCTCCCCGCCCACGAGCGCCCAGTCGGTCCCGGCCATGAGACCCCAGGCCTCGGCGGCGGCCAGCTGGGCGTCGTCCCCATCGAGCCAGAGCACGCGCCCGCTGGTCTCGGTCACGACCACGAGCAGGCCGGCCTCGCGGGCCGCCTGTCCCAGGACGGCATGCGCCAGCGGCACGAGCGCGGCGAGCGGGCTCGCGGTGCGCGCCGCGGCAAGGCGGGTGTGGTCCCAGTTCTCCGACACGGTGATGGGCTCCGGTTGCTGGTGCGGATGAGAAACGAGCTGCAACGGCGAGGTGTGCCGCGCGCCCAGAATATGTGAAAGAAGTCTTTCTAAGATTGCCGCGAGGCGGGAAACGGCGCAAGGCGTCGAGACCCTCCCGAAAATACACGTCGAAGGGGTTGCACGAACGTTGCATCGACGGCGTCACGTTGCTCGCGCCGCCCCACACGGGTGACGGCGCGCCTCCCCGGTCGCTGCGCGGGCACCGTGTGAAGCGACGGTGGACACCCGATGCAACGATGCAGGCGGCTCCGCGCAGACTGGCGTGTAGTCGCGCCCTCCGCGCGGCTGCCCCTGCGTCAGAAAGTCTCGTCACTCACGATGTCTCGCCTCACCCGCAGCGCGCTCGCCGCAGCCGCCATCGCGGCCGCCGGAGCCCTCGCGCTCACGTCCTGCTCCTCCGGCACCCAAGCCGGCCCCGCGTCGTCGGGCACCGTCAAGACCAAGACGACGCTGACGTACGCCTCCGGCGACGCCGAGCCGGAGTGCCTCGACCCGCACGTGGGCGGCAACTACCCGCAGGCGCTCGTGGCCACGCAGTACCTGGAGAACCTGGTCAGCCGCGACAAGGACGGCAAGATCATTCCGTGGCTCGCCACGAAGTGGGAGGTCGCCGAGGACGGCAAGACCGTCACGTTCACGCTCAAGGACGGCGTGAAGTTCACCGACGGGACCGCCCTGAACTGGGAGGCCGTCAAGGCCAATGTGGACCACCTGCAGGACCCGGACACCGCGTCCTCCACGGGCTACCTGGCCTTCGCCAAGATCACCTCGGTGACCAAGGGTGCCTCGGATCTCGAGGCCGTGGTGCACCTCAGCGCCCCCGACTCGGCGCTGCTTGAGTCCTTCGCCCAGACCTGGAACGCGATCGAGAGCCCCACGGCCCTCAAGCGCTCCCAGGAGGAGAACTGCGCCGCTCCCGTGGGCACCGGCCCGTTCAAGGTGGCCTCCTGGGCCAAGCAGGATCGCGTGGAGCTCGTCCGCAACGACGCCTACACCACGCCCCCGGCCGATGCCACGACCCAGTCCGGCCCCGCCGCGCTGAGCGCCATCACGTGGCGCTTCATCCCCGATTCCGCGACGCGTTACGCCGCGCTCCAGTCGGGTGAGGTGGACGTCATCGACAACCCGCTGCCGGAGAACATCCAGGCCGCAGGCGCCGAGGGCTCGGCGATCAAGGACCTCAACGCCCCGCGCCCCGGCGCGTCCAACCGCATCGAGCTGAACTCGGGGCAGGCGCCGTTCGACGAGCAGCTGGTCCGCGAGGCGTTCATCCGTTCCGTGGACGTCAACGCGGGCGTGGAGTCGCTCTTCAAGGGCACCGCGCCGCGCTCCGCCTCGGCCCTCTCCAGCGCCGAGCCGCTCTCGCAGTCGTGGACCGACGCGTACCCGTACGACCTTGAGGCGGCCAAGAAGCTGCTGGACCAGGCCGGCTGGACCGTGGGCGCCGACGGCATCCGCGAGAAGGACGGCAAGAAGCTCACGGTGCGCTTCCCGGTCTCCACGAACCAGTCGGCCCCGGCCGAGCAGTCGCTCTTCACACAGCTCCAGGCCGGCGCTAAGGCCGCGGGCTTCGACGTGCAGATCTCGCTGCTCGACCTTTCCAGCTGGTACGGCGCGCTGGGCAAGAACGAGTACGAGCTCGTCTCCGCGCCCTACACCAAGGTGGGCCCGGACGTGCTGCGCATCCTCTACCACTCCTCCGGCATCAAGCCCGCCCCGTCCGGCTACTTCGCGAACCACGCGCAGATCAACGACCCCGAGCTGGACAAGATGCTTGACCAGGCAAGCGCCACGGTGAACGACGAGGCCAAGCGCGGCGAGCTGTACAAGCAGGCGCAGGAGATCATCGCCAAGAAGCAGGTCATCCTGCCGATCTTCGACCAGCAGAACCACTACCTCTACCGCGCCGGGATCGAGGGCCTGCGCGCCCTCCCCACGGTCAACACGCCCACCTTCCTGGACGTGAAGCCGATTCCCGCGGCCTGAACAAACGTGATCCACTGATCGCGTGAACATGCACGACGATGCGCTGCCGGCCCCCGGCCCCACCTTCAGTGGGGTGCCGGGGGCCTCGGGCGTGCCCGGCCCGGGCGCGGCGGGCGCGGGTCCACAGGGTCCGGCCGTCGAGGGGCGGCCGGGCGCCGGCGCGCCGCTGCCCCGCGGGCGCCGCCGGCCGTGGTGGGCCTCGGCGCTGTGGCGCCTGCTCGGCGCCGTCGTGGCCATCTGGCTCGTGGCGACGCTCGGCTTTGTGGTGCTGCAGGCGCTCCCCGGCGACCCGGCGGAGGCCGCCGTGGGCGGGCCGGGCAGCCAGGCCTCGGCCGCCGCGCTGCAGGCAGCCCGCGAGCAGTTTGGGCTGGATCTGCCGCTGCCGCAGCAATATGTGAACTACCTCGGCCACCTGCTGCGCGGGGACCTCGGCGTCTCCTACGGGCAGAAGCTGCCGGTCGCAGACGTCATCGCGCCACTGCTCTGGCCCACGCTGCTGCTCGCGCTCTGCTCCCTCGTGCTCGCCTGGGTGCTTGCGCTCGGGACGGCGCTCGTGGCGACGGGGCGCTCGCGGATCGCCGCGAAGCTCGCCTCCGGGCTGGAGCTCGTGGCCTCCGTGCTGCCCGGCTTCTGGCTCGCGGCGGTGCTCGTCATCGTCTTCTCGACGCAGCTGCGCTGGTTCCCGGCCGTCTCCGACAACAGCGCGCGCGGGCTCGTGCTGCCCACGCTCGGCCTCGCCGTGCCCCTGGCCGGCTACCTGGCCCAGACCATGCGCGAGGGCATGCTCTCCGCCCTCGATTCCCCATTCGCCGCCGCCGCCAGGACCCGCGGCGAAACCGCGTGGGGCCTGCGCTGGCGCCACGCCCTCCGCCACGGCCTCGTCCCCGGGATCAACCTCTCCGGCTGGGCCTTCGGCTACCTCATCTCCGGCGCCGTGGTGGTGGAGACGGTGTTCGCGCGGCCAGGCCTCGGCCGCGCCCTGCTCTCCGCCGTGACGGCGCGGGACGTGCCGCTCGTGCTTGGGGTGACGCTCGTGTCGGCGCTCGGCTACGTGCTCGTCACCCTGCTGGCCGACGCCCTCGTGGCGCTCGTCGATCGGCGGGCCGCCGCATGAGCGCCGCCCTGAGCGAGACCCGGCCACGCGCCGTCGTGCACCGGCTGGCGCGGCTGCGCCCCGGCACCTGGATCCTGGCCGCGTGCGGCCTCGTGATCCTCCTGTGCGCCGCTGTGCCCGGGCTCATCGCGCCCGGGGACCCGCTCGCGATCGCGCCGCGCGAGTCGTTCCTCGCCCCGCGTTGGGGGCATCCCTTCGGCACGGACGAGTCCGGCCGCGACCTCTTCACGCGCGTGGTGCACGGGACGCGCTCCTCGGTCCTGATCGGCGTGCTCTCCACGCTGCTCGGCGTGGGGCTCGGGGCCGTGCTCGGCCTCGTCACGGGGCTCGGCCGGCGCTGGCTCGATGCCGCCGGTTCGCGCCTGATTGACGCGATGCTCGCCTTCCCCACCCTCCTCCTGGCCCTGCTGCTCATCGCCGTGCGCGGGCCCGGCGTGGCCACGGTCATCGTGGCCGTGGGGCTCTCGAGCGCGCCCGGCTACGCGCGCCTGCTGCGCTCCGAGGTGCGCCGCGTCTCCCGCTCGGGGCACGTCGAGGCGGCGCGGATGCTGGGCAAGGGGCCCGTCGCGATCGTGTGGCGGCACATCCTGCCCGGCGCGCTGGGGCCGCTGCTTGCCGTTGCGACGCTCGGCGTGGGCCAGGCGATCGTGTGGGCCTCGGCGCTCGGCTACCTGGGCCTCGGGGCCCCGCCGCCCGCGCCCGAATGGGGCGCCATGCTCAACGCCGGCCGCACCTACATCAGCAACGGATGGTGGATGACCGTGTTCCCTGGCCTCGCGATCGTGGGCGTCGGCGTGATCGCCACGCTGGCCGGGCGCCGGCTCTCCGCCCGCTGGGCCGGGCGAGGGGGTGCAAGGTGAACGCGCCGATCGTTCAGGCGCGCGGGCTGCGCGTGGCCTTCGACGGCGTAGAGGTGGTGCGCGGCATCGACCTGAGCATCGCGCCAGGCACCTGCCTGGCCCTGGTCGGTGAGTCAGGTTCAGGCAAGTCCGTCACGGCCCGCGCGCTCGTGGGCCTGACGGGCGGTGCAGTGAGCGCGGACGCGCTCACCGTGACCGGCGCCGACGCGCTGAGCCTGAGCGAGCTCGCCTGGCGCTCGGTCCGCGGGCGCCGCGTGGGCACGGTGCTGCAGGACGCCCTCGGTTCCCTGGATCCGCTGCGCCCCGTGGGCCGCGAGGTGGCCGACGCCGCCCGCCTCGCC
Source organism: Galactobacter sp. (assembly GCA_022712075.1). Lineage (GTDB taxonomy): Bacteria > Actinomycetota > Actinomycetes > Actinomycetales > Micrococcaceae > Galactobacter. The sequence continues at coordinate 10,455 of JALAHE010000072.1, read as the reverse complement.
GGGGTGCCGTTGGACCTGCCGGCGCTCCTGCGTTCGGTGGGACTCGACCCGGCCGCCGCCACCCGCCGCCCCGACGAACTCTCCGGCGGCATGCGCCAGCGCGCGCTCATCGCCGCGGCGCTGGCCGCCGATCCCCAGCTCGTCATCGCCGACGAGCCAACCACCGCCCTCGACACCACGCGCCAGGCCGTGGTGCTCTCCCTACTGCGCGCCCGCGTCGACGCCGGCGGCGCGCTGCTCTTCATCACGCACGACCTCGCCGCGGCCCGCCGGGTGGCCGACGAGGTCGCCATCATGGACGCCGGCCGGATCGTGGAGCGCGGGCCGGTCGCGTCAGTGCTCCCCGCGCCCGTCAGCGCCGAGGGGCGCCGCCTGGTCGCCTCCGTGCCGTGGGAGCGGCCGCGCGGTGAGCGCCTCCTGCCCGACGACGCCGCGCCCGGCCCGGGTGCCCCGGCCCGCCCTGGGGGCGGGCAAGGTGGGCGCCCCGGGGTCGTCGCGCCCATGGTGGGGGAGCCCGCCGGCGGCGCGGACCGCTTCGGCGAGGACCGCTCCGGTGAGCACCGCCCCGGCGAGGCCGGGCGCGCGACCGGACCGGGCGCCGTCGTGCCTTCCGTGTCCGAAGCGGGCGGCACGCCCGTCCTTGAGCTGCGCGACGTCACCATCCGGCACCGCGGAGCCAGCGCGCCCACCGTGGTGGGGGCGTCGCTGCGGCTGGAACGCGGGCGCACGCTCGGCCTAGTGGGCGAGTCCGGTTCCGGCAAGTCGACGCTGCTGCGCGCGGCGGCCGGGCTGGTTCCCTTGGAAGGCGGCGAGGTGCTGCTGTGCAGCGAGGCGTGGTCGGCCCTGCCCGAGCGCCGCCGGCGGGCCAGGCGGCGCGAACTCGCGATGATCGTGCAGGACCCGCTCGGATCGTTCGAGCCGCGCTGGAGCGTGGGGCGAATCCTGTCCGACGCGTTGGGGCGGCGCGACGCGGCGGCGGTCCGGGGGCTGCTGGAGTCGGTGCACCTGAGCGCGGCGTTGGCCGATGCGCATCCGCGCACGCTGTCCGGGGGCCAACGCCAGCGCGTGGCCATCGCGCGCGCCCTGGCGGTGGAGCCATCCGTGCTCCTGTGCGACGAACCCGTGTCCGCGCTGGACGCGAGCGTGCAAGCTCGCGTGCTCGACCTCCTGGACGAGCTGCAGGAGGGGCGCGGGCTAGCCATCCTGCTCGTCTCGCACGACCTGGGCGTCATCCGCCACGCGAGCGACAACCTCGCGGTGCTGGACGGCGGCACCATCGTGGAATCCGGCCCCACCGAGGCGGTGCTGGCGTCTCCGCGGCACCCCTTCACGCGCGAGCTCATCGACGCGGCCCCGCGCCTGCGCTGAGACGCTCTCCTCGCTAAGGTGGCCGCAGAACCCGGAACGGGCTCGAGCGATGGGGGAGAGATGGGGCACCAGGAAGCGAAGGCCGAGGCGGCGCGGGCCGAAGGCGACGGCGAGGCGAGCGGCGCCACCGTGGTCGGGGTGTCAGCCGGCGCGCTCGTGATCTTCCTGCTGCTGCGCATCCTTGCGGTCTCCCACTGGGACTGGGAGGTCGCCTCCCGCGTGCTCGACGCCTTCGACTTCGGCGACTCCGTCGGCATCATCGCCGGCACCTTCTTCTCCAGCCCGGTCCTGGCCGCCGCCGTCCTCGCGGCCGTGACGCCGTTCGTGCTCCTGCGCGTCACGTGGCACCGCCACCGTCACCGGATCTCCATGAGCGCCATGGCCCTGGCCGTCCTCTGCGCCGCGATGCTGCTCTCGGTGGCGGTGTCCGATGGGCTGTGGTGGGCGCCCGCCGTGTGCGCGGTGCTCACCGCCGCGCTGTACTACGCGGGGCAGGTGGACCAGGACAAGGCATTCCGCCGAGGTGTGCACTGGCTCGTGGCGCGGTCTTGGGTCATCGCCGTGATCGGCGCGCTCGTCCTGGCGGTGGCCGTCGAGGCGCCGTGGAGCTCGCTCGAAACCATCACGCTGCGCAACGGCACCTCGGTGGACGCCTACGTCCTCCAGGAAACGCCGAGCGCGCTGCACGTGCTGCGCCCCGGCGGCGACGTCGAGGTGCTGCTCAACGCCGACGTCACGGGGCGCGAGTACCGCTGATCTCACGCCCGGGGGTGGGCGGAAGGGGGGAACCATGGAGTGGATCGGGGCAGTCATCGTCGCCGCGTGCGCCGCGCTGGGCGTGGCGGCGATCGTGGGGACACTGTGGAGGCGGACGGCGGGGGAACGCTGGCCCCTCGTGATGTACCTGATGGTCTTCGGCTTCGTGACCCTCATGGCCTACGTGGGCGTGGGCCTGGGGCGGCAGCTGACGGGTGCCGTGTACGACGTCCCGCAGTGGCGAGCGGCGATCTACATGATGGCGGCCCTCCTCGTGACGGTGTATCTCTGCGCCGAGTCTCGGCTGCGGTCCGCGTTCGAGGCTGAGAACCCGGGGCGGACCTGGGTGCCCTCGCCCGGCGTCCGCGCCGCGCGCTGGTGCGCTGGCCTCGTCGCCGTGGCCGGCGTGGGGCTGAGCGTCTTCGCCTGAGGGCCGCGGTCGGGTGCGGCGGGCGCCGGCGCGGGAGAATGGTGGCGTGAGCGCCCCCTTCGACCTGCAGACCCTCGGCCGCGGCCTGACCTTCGCCTCCGTGCTTCCGGAGCTCGGGCGCGCCCTCGCCCCGTTGCCCGACGGCGCGGCGCAGGCCCTCGTGGTCCAGGCGCCTCCCGGCACGGGCAAGACCACGCTGGTCCCGCCAGCGGTCGCGAATGCCGTGGTGCTCGCCGCGGGTGCCGCCGGTGCCGCCGCTGGTTCGGCGGCTGGTTCCGCCGCTGGCAGGACGGCGCGCGTCATCGTGACGCAGCCCCGCCGCGTCGCGGCCCGCTCGGCCGCCCGCCGCCTGGCCTCCCTGGACGGCAGCCCGCTGGGCGAGCGCGTGGGCTACGCCGTGCGCGGCGAGCGGAAGGCCGGCCCCGGCACGCTCATCGAGTTCGTCACCCCCGGCCTGCTCCTGCGCCGGTTGCTCGCCGACCCCGAGCTCGCCGGTGTCGCCGCCGTGGTGGTGGACGAGGTCCACGAGCGCCAGCTCGACACCGACCTGCTCCTGGGCCTGCTCGGCGAGGTCCGCGAGCTGCGCGAAGACCTCGCCCTCGTGGCCATGTCCGCGACGCTGGATGCGCCGCGTTTTGCCTCCCTCCTCGGGACCGGATCTGCGCCGGCCCCGCTCGTCGATTCGCCCTCCGCGCTCTTCCCACTCACCGTGAGCTGGGCCCCGGCGGCCGGCCCGCGCCAGGACGCCCGCGGCGTGACGCGCGAGTTCCTCGAGCACGTGGCCCGCACCGCCGCGGAGGCCCACGCCCGCACGCTGGCCTCGACCCCGGACGCCGATGCGCTCGTCTTCCTGCCCGGTGCCCGCGAGGTGTCGCGCGTGGCCGAGACGCTCGCCCGCTTGGCCCCGCACGCCGAGGTGCTGCAGCTGCACGGCCAGGTCCCGCCGCGCGAACAGGACCGCGCCGTCTCGGGTCGCGAGCCCGGCGGCGCTCCCCGCCTCATCGTCTCCACCTCCCTCGCCGAGTCCTCCTTGACCGTGCCGGGCGTCCGGCTCGTGATCGACGCCGGGCTCTCCCGCGAGCCCCGCCGCGACGCGGCCCGCGGGATGTCCGGCCTCGTGACGGTGGCCGCCTCCCGGGCGTCCGCCGAGCAGCGCGCGGGCCGAGCCGCCCGTCTGGGGCCGGGCGAGGTGGTGCGTTGCTACGACGAGCGCACCTTCGCCGCCGCCCCCGCCAACGTCACCCCCGAGATTCTCACGGCCGACCTCACGGCGGCGGCGCTCGACCTCGCGGTGTGGGGAACCCCGCGCGGTGAGGGACTCCGGCTCCCCGACGAACCGCCCGCCGCGGCGCTCGACGACGCGGAGGCCACCTTGCGCTCGCTCGGCGCCATCGGCCCGGACGGCAGGGCGACGCCGGCGGGCGAGGCGCTCGCGTCGATGCCGGTGGACCCGCGCTGGGGCCGCGCCCTCGTGGATGCCTCACGGATGGCCGCAGCCTCCGCGCCCGGTGGCACGGCGCGGGAGCGCGCCCTGGGCGAGGTGGCGCTGGCCGTGGCCGTCGCGACCGGCGACACGCGGCCGAACGGCGGCGACCTCGACCGCGCGGCGAGCCAGGCCCGCAACGGTTCCCTGCGCGGCGTGGAGGCCGTGCGCCGCGAGGCCAAGCGGCTCGCCCGCCTCGCCGCCGACGCCCTCGGTGCGGCGGCCGAAGGCGCGCGCGCCCGGAACGGAGGCGAGCGCGGCGGGAGCCGCGCCGGGGCACCCGGGCGCCCCACCGCCGTCGGGCACTCCGCCGCGCCCAGCGTGGGCGAGGTCGTGGCGCTCGCCTGGCCCGAGCGCGTGGCCAGGCGCGCCGCGCCCGGCGTGTACCTGCTGGCCTCCGGGACCCGGGCCGGCCTGCCCGAGGGCAGCCCGCTCGCGGCCCACGAGTGGCTCGCGATCGCCGAGGTGCAGCGCGCCGAGGGGTGGGCCGCCGCCGGCACCGGCGCCGTGATCCGCGCCGCCGCGGCCCTCGACGAGGAGGGTGCGCTCGAGGCCGCCGCGCCGCTGCTGCGCGATGAGGTCGTGGCGCGCTTCGAGAGCGGGCGGGTGCAGGCCAGGCGCGTGCGTGCGCTCGGCGCGATCGAGCTCGCGAGTACGCCTGTGAAGCCCACGCCGGAGGACGGCGCCCGCGCGGTCGCCGCCGCGCTGCGCGAGCAGGGCCTGGGCGCCCTGCACTTCTCCGAGGCCGCCGACGCGCTGCGCCGCCGCCTCGGCTTCCTGCACCTGCACCTCGGAGAGCCGTGGCCGGACGTCTCCGACGAGGCACTCCTTGCACGCCTGGACGAGTGGCTCGGCCCCGAGCTGGAGCGCATCGGCACCGGGACCCCGGCGGCCAAGGTGGATCTGCACGATCCGCTGCGCCGGCTCCTGCCCTGGCCGGAGGCCGCCCGCCTCGACGAGCTGGCGCCCCCGCGGCTGGCCGTTCCCTCGGGGAACACCGCGGCCCTTGACTACCCGGCCGTGGGGGAGGAGTCCCAGCCGGTGGTGGCGGTGAAGCTGCAGGAGTGCTTCGGCTGGGCGGACACTCCGCGGCTTGCGGACGGCCGCGCGCCGGTGCTCTTCCACCTGCTCTCGCCGGGGCGCAAGCCGCTCGCCGTCACGAGCGACCTCGCGAGCTTCTGGTCGGGCCCTTACACCCAGGTGCGTTCGGAGATGCGCGGGCGCTACCCCAAGCACCCCTGGCCCGAGGACCCGTGGAGCGCGCAGGCCACGCACCTGACGAAGCGCCGCCTCGAGGGGCGCTGAGTCAGTCGGCGCCGGGCGACTCCGTATTCGCGGCCGGCTTGTCCTGCAGGAGCTGGATGAGGTTGCCGCACGTGTCGTCAAGAACCGCCACGAGCGCCTCGCCCACGTCGGTCGGTTCCATGGTGAAGACCACCCCAAGCCGCTTGAGCCGGTTCGCCTCGGCCTCGAGGTCCTCCACGTTGAACTGGGCCAGCGGGATGCCGTCGGCGCGCAGGGCGTCGCGGTAGGGCTTCACGGCGGGGCGGCCCGCGGGCTCCAGGAGCAGCTCGGCGGCATCCGGTTCGTCCGGGGAGACCACGGTGAGCCGGAGGTCTTCGCCGACCGGGATGTTGTGCTTGACCTGGAAGCCGAGCACGTTCGTGTAGAACTCCAGCGCGCGGCGCTGGTCGTCCACGAACACGCTGAGCATGCGGATCTTCATGGGGAGCCTCCGGTGGTGTCGGTGGCCGCTGGGGCGATCGGCGGCGGTGCCCCCAGCGTAGGCCCCGGGAACCCGGGGCGGGTGTCCGGCGCGTGACGTTCGCCTGAGAGGAGCCGAACGCCTAGCGATGCTGCACCCGCTCTGTGCGAGATGCCGCCCGCTTCCCGGTTCTGCACACCTTCCGGAAGGGTGCACAACCGGGAAGCGGATGACTCCGTGCCGGGCGTGGCGCCGGGCCGCTCCGGGAGGGCTCAGCCGAGCGGCGGCGTGAGCGGGGGCGCTGTTCGGTACTCGCCCGTGGACTCGAACGCAGCGGCGAGCCGCAGCAGGACCGTGTCGTCCCAGCCGCGCCCGGCAAAGGTCAGCCCCACGGGCATCCCGATGTCGGCCATGGTGCCCATCGGCACGGTCACGGTCGGAACGCCGAGGTGGCGGATCGCGAGGTTGCCGTTGGCGACCCACACCCCGTTCTCCCACGCGCGCTGGGCCGATTCCGGGTTCACGTCGGCGTCGGCGCGGCCCACATCTGCCACGGCCGGGAAGATCACGGCGTCCAGCCCGTGCGCATCCATCCACGCCTCGAGGTCCACGCGCCGCGTCTCCTCGAGCCCGCGCAGCCCGGATTCAAGCTCGGGGATGTCGGTCAGCTCGGCTCCCGGGTGCGCCGCGGCCCACGCCGGGTACTCGGCGATGTCGTCGTCGAAGCCCGTGTAGCGATCCGGCAGCGCGCCGGGCGGCGGAGGGAAGATCGCCGCGCCCTCGATACCGGCCAACCCCGGGAAGGCCGGGTCGCCGTTGGCGCGCAGGAAGTCGTCCCAGCCCCAGGCGGAGAGGTCGACGATCTCGCGCCGCAGATACTCGGCGGAGACGAGGCCGTGCGTCGCGAGCGTCGGCGCGCCGGGGCGGTCGGACTCGTAGTTGCTCACGAGCGGGAAGTCGACCTCCACCACGGTGGCGCCGGCCGCCTCGAGCGCCGCGCGCGCCGCCTCCCAGAGCTCCATGACGGAGCCCCGCGTCTGGACACGCTGCCCCGTGGGACCGCCGATCCCGCCGTCCGGGTTGGTCCCGGCCTCCGGGTCCGCGTTGATGTACATGCGCGGCACGCCCAGGCGGGCCCCCCTCAGCGGACCGCTGGCGGCCGGGGCCACGAGTGCCGCGTAGGACGCCGGGCGCACGGCAGAGGCGGCCGGGATGGCCACCCACGGTTGGGCGCGCCAGAAGTCGCCGCGGGTCTCGGCGTCGTCGGCCACGATGACGTCCAGGATCTCGAGGAGGTCCGCCATGGAGCGGGCGTGGGGGACCACCACGTCCATCGTGGGGACCAGCGGCCAGTTGCCGCGCGTCGAGATGACGCCGCGACTCGGCGTGTAGGCCACGAGCGCGTTGCAGGAGGCCGGCGCGCGCCCGGAGGACCAGGTCTCCTCGCCCAGCCCGAACGCGCCGAAGGACGCCGCCGTGGCGGTGCCGGAGCCGTTGGAGGAGCCGGAACCGAAGGCGCTCGTGAGGTATTGCGGGTTGTACGGGCTCTCCGCGCGTCCGTAGACGCCGCGCTGCATGCCGCCGTTGGCCATGGGCGGCATGTTGGTCAGACCCAGGCAGATCGCGCCGGCGCCGCGCAGGCGCTCGATCGTGAACGCGTCGCGCTGCGCCACGAGGTCCTTGAACGCGGGGGAGCCGGAGGCCGCGGTCAGCCCGCGGACCAGGTAGGAGTCCTTGGCCGTGTACGGGATGCCGTCCAGCGGGCCGAGGGTCTTGCCGCTCGCGCGGCGCGCGTCGGAGGCCAGGGCCTCCTCCTCGGCGGCGGGATTGGAGACGACGACGGCGTTCAGGGCCGTGGGCGTGCCCGGCGCGTCGAAGGCGGCGATGCGAGCGCGGTAGGCGCGCACCAGTTCGAGTGCCGTGGTCTCTCCGGCCTCCAGGGCCGCCCGCAGCTGCGCGATGCTTGCCTCATGCACCTCGATCACGCCTTCACCTCCGGCTGCTGCTGGGTGATGCAGTGGATGCCGCCGCCGCGCGCGAAGATCTCGAGCGCGTTGACGGTGACGACGCGGCGCCCGGGGTACGCCTCGGCGAGGATCTCGCGGGCCGTGGCGTCGGCCTGCTCGTGGCCAAAGCCGCAGGCGATGACGCCGTCGTTGACGAGCACGTGGTTGACGTAGGAGTAGTCGACGAAGCCCTCGTGGTCGCGCAGGATCGGCGGGGCCGGCAGGTCGATGACCTGCAGCGGGCGGCCGGCGGCATCGGTCTCGGCGAGCAGCTGCTCCTTGAGCACGCGGGTCACGAGGTGGTCGGGGTGCTGCGGGTCCGGCTGGTGGTGCAGCAGCACGGTGCCTGGGGAGGAGAAGGTGGCGACCATGTCCACATGGCCGTTGGTGCCGAAGGCGTCGTAGTCGCGCCACAGGCCGCGCGGGAGCCAGATGGTCTTGGTGGTGCCGAGGGTGCGAGCCAGTTCGGCCTCGACCTGCTCGCGCGTGGCGCCGGGGTTACGGCGCGGGTCCAGCTGCACGGTCTCGGTGACGAGCACGGTGCCCTCGCCGTCCACGTGCAGGCCGCCGCCCTCGGCGACCAGCGCGGAGGGGATGAGCTCGGCCTTGGCCTGCTCGCCCACGAAGTCGCCGAGCTTGGCGGAAAGCTGCCACTCGGCCCACTCGGGCGCGCCCCAGCCGTTGAAGACCCAGTCCACGGCGCCGAGCACGCCGGGACGCTCGGGGTCCACTACAAAGGTGGGGCCCACATCGCGCATCCAGAACTCGTCGAGCGGCGCCTCGTGCAGTTCGATCGAGGAGTCGAGCATGCGGCGCGCGCGGGCGGCCTGGCTCGGGTCAACCACCATGGAGACGGGCTCGAACTCGGCAATGGTGTTGGCGACGGCGGCCCAGGCGGCGTAGCCGGCCTCCTGCGTCTCGCTTCCCTCGCCGAGCGTGATGCCCTCGCGCGGGAAGGCCATCCACATCCGCTCGTGGCGGGCGGTCTCTGCCGGCATGCTCCAGGCCATGGTGGCTCTCCTGTGGCTCGCAATTCTTAATTGATCAAACGATCAATAAGACGAGTGTGACGGGTACCATGAAGCCGTGTCAACACCCCGCCAGCGCCTCAGTCCCGAGGAGCGCCGCGTGCAGATCGCCGGCGCCGCCCGCTCGCTCGCCCTCGAGGAGGGGCTGATTGGCCTCACCCAGCGCGCCGTCGCCGCTCGTGCGGGGGTCACGGGGGCGCTTGTGGCGCACTATGCCGAGTCCATGGATCACCTCGTGGCCGACGTGTTCTCGCGGATCGTCGGCGCCGAACTCGAGGAGATCCGTGCCGAGCACGGCGCGGACGCCACGGCGAAGGGTTTCGAGGACTTCGTGCTCTCCCTGCTCGACGGCGGGCGGGCCGCCGTCACGCGCGTGTGGGTCGACGCCTTCTCGCTCGGTCGGCGCAACGAACCCCTCGCGGAGGCCGTGCGCGTCGCTTCGGACACCTGGCAGGAACTGTTGGCCGGCTTCATTGGCGCCCGCGTGGCGGCCGGGGTCTTCGCCTGCCCGGATTCGTCGGTGGCAGCGTGGCACCTCATGGGCCTCGTGGACGGCCTCAATTCACAGTCGCTCGTGAGCTGGGGCGACGCCGCCGCGCGCGCCGACCTCACCTTGCCGCTCGTGCGTCGGTTGGTGATCTCCCGCGTGCACACCCGCGGCCTTGAAGGCCCGGAGAGGACGCCTTAGCGTGGGTGGACGCTCAACCCGATGTGCGGCGACCCTAAGGAGGTCACGATGGTTCCACGCGGCAAGCAAGAGTCCGGTCCGGATCCGAATCGTCCATCGCTCAAGGACCCCGATCTCTACGACGCCCTCAGACGGGACGGAGCCAGCGAGGCCAAAGCCGCGCGCATCTCCAACGCCGCAGCACGCGAAGGGCGTGCCGCTGTAGGCAGGCGCGGCGGTGCATCGGAGAACCTGGAGGAGCGCACCGTCCCTGAGCTGCGTCGCCGAGCCAAAGAGCTCGGGCTGAGGGGCTACTCAGGATTACGCAAGGCGGAGTTGATCGACGCGATCCGCCGTTGAGGCGCCGGACCAGATGCCGTAGCGGGTCGCGGGAGGGCGGCCGGGTTGATCGCCCGCTTCGCGCCCAGCAGCCTCGAGCGGCGTGGCAAGCAGCAAGTTCAGGAGCTACCAGATGTCAATCTCAACCCAACAGCACCTCCCTTTTCCGGCCACCGACGTCTTTGACTGGTTCAGCAGGCCGGGAGCCTTCGAGCGCTTAGCGCCGCCCTGGCAGCCGGTCCACATTCTGAGCGAGGCGGCCTCGCTCCGGGATGGAGAGGCCGTGCTGCGGATGCCCTTGGGCCTGCGGTGGGTGGCCAGGCACCGCCCCGAGGGGTTTCGGGCCGGTGAACGCTTCGAGGATCGCCCAGCGGCGGCTGGCCCGCGTTCGTGGCCCCTGTCGTTGCTGCCCTGGGAGCACATCCACGAGGTCATGGATGACGGCGCCGGAGGTTGTGTGGTCAGTGATCGCGTGACGACGCCGATCCCCGCGGTGGCACTGCGGGACATGTTCGACTACCGCCACCGCCAATTAGACGACGACCTCCGGGCCCACGCGCGGGCCCGGAGGGCCGGTTGGGAATCGCGGACCATCGCGATGACCGGGGCTTCCGGGCTCGTTGGCACCGCGCTCAGCGCATTCCTGAGTACGGGTGGGCACCGGGTGCTCCGC